>MNYD01000082.1:0-10442 GCA_001872925.1 Dehalococcoidia bacterium CG2_30_46_19
AGATTTGCTTCCTATCATGAATATTACCGGGATTAAGGCGAATGCCATCAACGCCAGCCTGCAGAGAAGCCAGAGCTAAGCGATAATCGAAATGGATATCAGCGATGATTGGCAGTGAGGTATTCTTTTTTATAACAGGGATGCTTTCTGCTGCCTGCTTGTCAGGAACTGCGATACGCACTATTTCGCAGCCGCATTCCTGTAACTCTTTAACCTGGTTTACGGTGGCGTTAACGTCTCTGGTATCAGTTTTGGTCATTGACTGAACAGCGATGGATGCATTGCCACCTACAGTGACGTTGCCAATTTTTAATTTTCTGGAAGCCCTTCGTGGTATCATTTAAATAAGCTTCCTCCACCGATAATGCGGGCAATATCAAAATAAGTAACTACGCACATTATCAGAATAAGCACGGCGAAGCCAACGGTGTTAACTAAGTGTTCCACCCTGGTTGATACTCGTTTACCTCGCCGCGCCAATTCCACGAGGAGGAACACAAGTCTACCACCATCCAGAGCGGGGAGTGGGAGCAGGTTAATTATCCCTAAGTTCAAGCTGATAAGAGCGGTGAACACAATTAGAGGTATGAGTCCTGCTTCAGCCACCTGGCTGGTCATCTGGTAAATGCCTACCGGTCCGGCTACCTGGGGAGTTGTAGCCCCGATAATCCAGCTCCGTATGGTATTCCTGAACAGGATAAGGATTTCCACGCAGCGCTGTGTTCCCAGCGCAGTTGCCGTCCAGGGAGAATAGGATTGGCGAACTATCTGCTGGCTGCCTTCGACAGCAGTAACCTCAATTCCCAGAGCGCCTTCATCCTCGGGTGGTGTCCACCTTGGTATCAAGGTGACTTCCTGTTCGCCATTGGCAGCCTTGTTTAGTAAAAGGGTCGTTTCTGAACCGAGGGAAAGTTGCACATAATAAGATAGGTCCCCACGATTGTTAATTGTATGACCATTTATCGCCAGGATGGTATCTCCCTGCGCTATCCCCGCTTCTGCCGCTGGTGAGCCTGAAGCTACCTGCTGCACTTGAACTTGTTCCATCAAAACGTTCTGGGGAATCATGAAAGCAGTGGAGAAGAGAATTATTGGGAGAACCAAATTCATCAAGGATCCGGTGGCGAGGATAAGCGCTCTGGTGCCAATGCTTTTGCTGGCGAAGCTGCGGGGCTCTGTGGGGTCTTCTTCTCCCAGTAGCTTGACGAACCCGCCCAAGGGGATGAGATTTAATGAATATACTGTTTCCCCTCTTTTGATGCTTGCTAGCTTTGGGGGGAAGCCTATGCCAAACTCCTCCACCTTTACATCGCTGCGCTTGGCGACAATAAAGTGTCCGAACTCGTGGCTCAATATGAGCACTGCCAGCATGGCGATGAAGATGACTATGGTTAATGCGATGGTTAACATAAGCTTACCTGAGAAGCTATTTGTAATGTTGTTTCTCTTGTTTGCTCATCGACAGCGAGGATTTCCTCTATTGATGGCTGAGCAATGTTTTGATGCTGCTCCAATGCCTTACTTACTATTGTGGCGATATCGGTGAACTTGATTTTTCCCTGGAGGAAAAGCTCCACCGCTACTTCATCGGCGGCGCAGAGCACTGCAGGATAAGTTCCTCCTGATTTGGCAGCATCTAATGCCAGTTTAAGGCAGGGAAATTGAGCATAATCTACCGGCTCGAAGGTCAAAACTTTCCCTCTGCTTAAATCGAGGCGGGGCAGGTCGGGATTGGGCAATCGTTCAGGGTAACAAAGGGCATATTGAATTGGCAGATGCATGTCAGGGAAGCCGAGCTGTGCTTTCAGTGAGCCATCGACGAACTCAACAATAGAATGAATGATGCTCTGTGGGTGGATTAATATCTCGATTCTCTCCAGGGGAATGGCAAAAAGATAGTGTGCCTCAATGACCTCAAGCCCTTTGTTCAGGAGCGTTGCTGAATTGATGGTCACTTTTTTACCCATTTTCCAGATAGGGTGATGAAGGGCTTGCTCCACAGTTACCTGGTCCAGCTTTGACTGTGGGTAGCGGTAAAATGGTCCTCCTGAGGCAGTGAGGAAAAGACGGTGAGGTTGACTTTCTTCTCCGAGCAAACATTGCCAGATGGCGCTGTGCTCACTATCAATAGGCAGGATGTGAACACCGTGGTGATTGGCTTCCGCGGTAACAATGTCACCGGCCGCTACCAGCACTTCCTTGTTTGCTAAGGCAACCGTCTTGCCTGCCTGCAAAGCAGCTATAGTGGGGAATAATCCGGCTTTGCCCGATGTGGCTATGACAACAAGGTCAATATCCTCCTGGCTTACCATTTCCTCCATGGGCATGAACTTCCCTTGATAGCTGAAATCAGATTCAATAGAGCAAAAAAACATCTCTGGCTTAAATTCCTCAAGTTGCTGTGCAAGGAGCTTAATATTCTTGCCTGCTGCCAGACCGCTCACCTGGAATCTGGCGGGAAAAGCGCGGATTATGTCCAGTGCTTGCTGGCCTATAGAGCCTGTTGAGCCCAAAATGGCAATTCTCTTTACCCCACTAGCCATACTACATAATAATATACTATTGGGGCGACGAAGATAAGGCTGTCGAAACGGTCGAGGACACCGCCATGACCAGGCAATAATTTACCGGACTCCTTCGCTCCCAGGTTACGTTTGAGCAAGGATTCCACCAAGTCACCAACTTGGGCAAACAGGCTAACGAGGCAGGCAAGAAGAATAATCTGCCAGTAGGGCAGAGAAAAAATAGAAAATAAGTTGAGGAGCAGGAACACTGCAACAGCACCAGCGACGCTGCTTAGCAAGCCACCTATTGCTCCTTCCCAGGTCTTGCCCGGGCTTATCACCGGGGCTAGTTTATGCCTGCCCCACTTCCTTCCGATGAAGTAGGCACCGGTGTCATTGGCAAATGTGGTGAATAAAGCAAGATAAACCCAATTCCGTCCATCTGGTAATAAATTTAGGTTGAGCCAATAGCTGAGCATCCATCCTACGTATAGAACGCCGGCTACTGTCCATGCCCAATTTTGAAATGCTGTTTCTCGTGATGAACGAATCAATATCCACGCCAGGGAAATTATTACCGCTGTGGCCATAATAGCGGGTAGAAGATTGATATCGCGGTAATAAAGGCTCAACGGGCTTAAAGTGAGTGCTACCGCCCATAATAATCCAAAGTAAGTTAGAGGGTATCCTTTGCCTGAATTAGACACCATGCGGTAGAACTCTAAAGTGCCTATTACTGATGCTGCGGCGATGAAAAGACTGAACAACCAGGGGTGGCCAAACCAGACAGCGAAGAGGATAACTGGCAAGAGTATCGCTGCCGTGATAATCCTTTGTTTAAGCATGCTTAAATCCTAAACGAACTCAAAATTCACGGATAAAAAGTCAAAATTACAACTCAAAAGGCAAAAATACTACATTTTAAACTTTGCTTTGTCATTTTGCGTTTTGTTTTTTGACTTTTTCATAATTGTTTAGCGTCTCGTATTTCGTATTTTCGGTTCTTCAGCTCGTAGTGAGAAAGGGATGTCAGGAATGGAGAATCTTCTGAATTTATATTTCCTTTATTTCCTTTTCCTTGTCCGCTGCCAGTTGGTTTACGTTGCTTATAAAGGCCTCGGTGACCTGCTCCACTTGTTTGGTAGCACTTTTAAGCTCATCCTCCGATATTTCCTTATCCTTTTCCATTTTCTTCAGTTTTGCGATGCTATCCCGCCTTACATTGCGTATCATCACTCGGTGATTCTCTACCTTGCCGGCCAACAATTTGGCTAACTCAGCACGACGCTCCTCACTCAGTGGCGGGATAGCTATCCGAATTAAATTGCCATCGCTTGAGGGGGTAACACCGAGGTTGGATTTAAGTATTGCTTTTTCAATCGCTTTTATGGAAGAACGGTCCCATGGTTGGATAACGATAAGATTGGCCTCAGTAGTAGTTATATTAGCCAGTTGGATTAAGGGAAGAGCTTCACCCTGGTACTCAACCATTACGTTATCCAGTAATGCCGGGTTGGCTCGTCCGGTGCGGATAGTGGCAAACTCACGAGCCAGAGTATCGACAATTTTTTGCATTTTAGTGCTTAGTTCAGCGATTACCTCCCTCATTGTTTTTGCCTCTACTATTAAGGATTAGTAACGCCCAATCTCGAATCTAGTGAATCTTGATACCTTTATATTCTCGCCTACTTTGGCAATGGTCTGGTTGATAATTTCCTGCACGCTTCTTGCAGGTTCTTTGATGAATGGCTGATTAAGCAAGCAATCTGTTTGTGGGTCAAATTCTTCTTTTTCAGGGATTTCCTTAGCGGTGATAAATTGCGGGGAGGTGGCAGCGATTTGCATAGCTATGTCACGAGCAAGTTGTCTAAACTCATCGGTGCGAGCTACAAAATCAGATTCGCAGTTTAATTCTACCAGCGCTCCTATCTTGCCAGTGTGGTGGACGTAAGCTTCGATTATCCCTTCTTTAGTGACACGCTCCATTTTTTTCTGCGCTACCGATAATCCATGACGCCGTAAAACCTCGACCGCCTTTTCTATGTCTCCATCTGCTTGAAGTAGTGCCTTTTGACACTCTAGCATTCCAGCGCTTGTCCTGCTTCTCAGTTCTTTTATCGATTCAGTCGGGATTTTCATGCGGTTGTTCCTCTGGCTGTTCTCCTGCTTGTTTCTCTGATGGTTGCTCCTCCGGCTGGTCTCCTGCCTGTTCCTCTGCTGATTCCGCTGGTTGTTCTTCATCAGGACTGAATGAGTAAGAAGCTAAGAGTTCAACACCCCCCTCCACCTCTTGTCCTTCTACACTGACCATTTTCAGTTGTTCTTGCTCCCTTATTTGCTTTCCTTCGAGCACGGCGTTGGCTATTCTGCTACAAATCAATCTAAGTGTTTTAACAGCATCGTCATTGGCAGGGATAGGATAATCAACTTCCTCAGGGTTGCAATTGGTATCTACTATGGCAACCACAGGTATATCAAGCTTTTTAGCCTCGAAAAGGGCAATTTTATCCTTGATTATGTCCACGATAAATAGGGCTCCGGGCAAGGCATTCATTTCCTTAAAGCCGCCTATCTTGATATTCAGGCGGGATATTTTCTTTTCTATCTTTGTTTTTTCCTTCTTTAATAAATGCTCCAATTCCCCCTTTACTTGGCGGTCTTCCAGGTCAACCAGGTAATTAATCCGAGATTGTATCGTATTGAAGTTAGTCAACACCCCGCCAATCCATCTCTGGTTGACATAGCACATACCGCATCTGCTTGCCTCTTCCTCTATTATTTGTTGAGCTTGTTTCTTGGTGCCTACGAGGAGGATAGTTTGCCCATTGGCGATTAACTCCCTAACGAAGGCACAGGCTTGCTCCAACATCCCGGCTGTTTTCTCCAGGTCGATGATATGGATACCATTACGCTGAGTGAAGATATAGTCCTTCATCCTGGGATGCCAGGCGCTGGTCAGGTGCCCAAAGTGAGCCCCTGCCTCTAAGAGTTCCTTTACCGTAGCATTTTCTGCCATAAGGATTATCTAATGTAGCATGAGCGACTTTTTTTGACAAGATGAGGCATTATTTTTGGAACAAGGCGAAGAACCTGTCCTGATATTCCTCGAATACCCCCCATCTATTCAGCTCGGTGACCAGCTCAGGAGCTCGAGAGACGTCTTTGCTTACCAGTTCAAAAAGTTCCTCAATAAAATTTCGAGCATCCTTAGGAACTCCGGTGGAATCTATATCCAGGGAGCCTCTCCTTTGAAAATCAATAACGTTGTCGTATATTGACTTTCTTGTTAGCTCATAGATAAATATCATCAATGATACATCCCATAGCTCTTCTATTCCTTTAATTATGGTGCTCAATGGGTTATTTTCCTCCTCTATTCTTTCATTTAGCTTATTTATTAGCTTCGCTATAGTTTCAGAAACAATGTTCATCTCTTTGGGTTCATTTTTATATCGATAGAAGATGCCCGGTTCATCGGGAAATTTCGCTGACATAGCCTGGAAATATTTGTAAGCTTGCTCGCTAAACCCTTCCAAGCTGGTCAAGTAATAAGGGGTAACTATCCTTGGCCTTTGAGCAATTACGTTCCCCTCTCTCACTACATTAACGTTCTCAGTTAACTCAGTTACCACATAGTAGTAAATAATGGTGTTGCCAAAGGTAGCCAGACTTTGCCGTGGAAACCTGATTACTTTGGTGTGTTCTATAGCATATTTAATTCTCGCGTCTACATTCATCTCTTTCATTATACAAACATCTTGACCATCTGGAAATTTTGCGTCACCTTCTGCTTTCCAGCGATTATCTTGCCCGGCTCGGTGCTGTGACCGGGAATTAAGTATTCCACATCAAGTTGTGATAATTTGTCAATGCTGCTTCGCAGCTGGGAAGGGCTGCCTCCGGGGAGGTCTGTTCTGCCAACACTGTTCCAGAAAACCACATCGCCGCTTATTAATACTTTTTCCTCCTTCCAGTAAAGTGAGATAGACCCCGGGGAATGTCCCGGGGTAAGTAAAACCTGAATATTGACCTTGTTACTCGTGCCCAGGCTTAAATCGCCTTCTTTGAGATGGAAAAATGGGCTGGTATGTGGAAGCTTTGCGTCAAAAACTTCGTAAAGCCTGTTTCCTATACCGTGGTAGAAATCATCTTCCTCCTTGGATAGAGTGACCAGGCTTTTATTCCTTTCAGCGATGGCAGGTGCAGCTTCAAAATGGTCCGGGTGGCTGTGAGTGACGATTATCAACCCCACATCCTCGATGTTCAGCCCGTCTTTGTTCATTGCCTCAGTTAGCGAATCGAGGCAAGCTTCACCAACCTCATCGTGGATATGTCCTGGGTCAACCAGCACATGAGGTCGCTTTCCTCGCAAAACATGGCACCAGAGGCTGGCGTTGCAATTGTTCCCCATTCCTTGCCAGATATAGCAATAAAAGTTCTCTGCTAATCGTAAAGAACGATGATAAACCATAACTATTAAATCCTAATTTCTAAACTCTAAATCCTAAACAAATTCTAAGTTCCAAACATTTACTACTTTTCATCATGGAAGCCCTAATAGCTCCTTGGCATTTTCCCTGAGATATTTCTTGTTCACTTTTTGAACCTCGGTCAGCGGCATGTTATCCAGGAAACGGACATATTTGGGAACGGCATATTTAGCAACCTTTTCCCTGAGATATTCGATGAATTTCTCCTCCTTCACCTTTCCCCTATATTCAGGACGCAACTGGATGAATATAGCTACCCTCTCGCTTCCCGGTCTCTCGGGGTCAGGAACGCCCACAGCAGCCGCCATCTCGGTCGCTGGATGGGTGTAGAGGAGGTCATCCAACTCCCTGGTATATACCTTATAGCCTGAAATATTCGCCATATCCTTTGTCCTGTCTACGATGTAGAAATATCCCCTGTCATCAACTCTGACCACATCGCCAGTGTGAACATAGCCCTCCTCATCAAGTCCACTACCAGGGTTGGGCCAGTAGCCCAGCATTCTCTGTGGTCCACTGAGACACATCTCCCCGGTTTTGCCTTCATCGATGACCTCATCCCAGGAAAGTGTCCTGCCAGTATCAACATCAACGATTTTCACCTCTGTGTCGGGGAAGGGAATACCAATTGTTGCTCTTTTCTCACGGCTTCTTGCTGAAGCATCTTTACGGGAGCGATTCATTAGCCGGGAAATAGCTTTATACCACAGTTTCCCAAGATTCTTATATCCCAATGTTCTGACCAAGCGGTTAGCCATGGGAACCATACCGGGGAGTCGCAATAGCTTGTTGCTTCGCTTCAACTGTGCCCTTCCACCAAAGAGTCTCAGAAGCAGGGATAGGTTGAGGTGTGTCACCGGGGAAAGTTCACTTAGCCCATATCCCTCCATCACTCCCCCGCCGCTTTTCTGCTCAAATTTCTCCTGGGCTTCAGGAGGCAACGCCGCTGAGCCAGATACACCTAGTATCCCTATCCCCTTCATCTCCTCCTCAGCTAGCTTCATAAACTGTGTGGGAACGCCAATTTGCATAGCGGGATAATGTTCCTTGATTAACTCCACCATGGAACGGGTGTCACGAGGGTCGGGAACCAAAAGCTGCATCACTCCCATGTAGGTCATGGTGTGCATTATACAGTGGCCATAGACATGGAACAAAGGAAGCCCGAGCAGCATAGCGCTTGCCCCTCTCAAGATATCACCACTGGGACCGTAAATATGACCATTCTGGATGGCGTTGGTGAGGATATTCTTGTGAGTGAGCATACAACCTTTGGGCAGACCTGTAGTGCCTCCGGTGAACAGAAGGGTCTCTAGGTCGTGGTCGACATCGAAATCCACTTCTGGGGGGATGGAGGGATGGCTTGCAATCACCTCCGTGAGCCACTCCACGCTTTCTATCGTCTCGTGGCTTGAAGGGGGATTTGCGGAATAGTCTTCCACCTGACTGACGATGATATGTTCCACCTTAACTTGGTGTTTTGCGGTCAACCTTTCCCTGAGCTGCTCAACTATGTCCAGATAATCCTTAAGACAGATAAGCACTTTAGGTGTTCCCTGAGTGAATTTATGCTCCAGAATGTCAATTGATTCCAGGAAGCTTGATGGTATGTGAACTGCCCCTGTCTTGGAAATGCCATAATCAGCGATGATGAACTGGATGGATGTGGGCAGCATGGTAGCTACCCTGTCGCCTTTTTTCACGCCCATGCTTGCCAGGGCATTCGCCAGGCGCTCGGCTTTGTCCTTTACCTCAGGATACCGCATCTCCAGTCCTAACTGCACCAGCCCCATCTTCCTATACTTCCTGGCAGCCTCATCTACAAACCAGAAAACTGGCTTTTGAGGGTAAGGCTTGAGCGTTCTGGGAAGACCAAATACCTTATATTCCTCAAGCCACGGTTTTTCCCTTATCATGATTTCCTTCCCTATTTGACCTTAGCTTACATTATAAACTAGAATGTCCGCTGTTTCCAAATTGAGAGGCCCTATGTCTGATATAAAAAGCGCTTGGGAAATTGCTCAGGAGAGGGCTAACAGGCTGGGCAAGCTTTCTGCTGAGGAACAAAAGCAACAAGAAGAGCAAGAGTGCCGTCAAATCGCTGCCGGGATAGCCCAGAAATACCTTAACTCTTCGGAAACTCAGGATATAGCTACCATGCTTGATAAATATTCTGGAGAGGGAAAGAGGTTAATTGAATTAGCGTTATTTGGCTTACTAACTGAGGCTATCACTTTTGACAGCCAGACCAGGGCAGAGAAAGCAGCTCAGGGGATAGTAGTTATGAAGCCAAAATCGCAGCCACTCATCGGACGGATAATAGACCTGTTGACGGAATATCACCAGGCTGGAAAGACGATAAAGAAGGAAGTGGAAACCAGGACAAAGGAAGTGTTGCATCAGTTAAGGATTTCGGGCTCGGCAATAGGCGAGATAAATATCGAAGCTGGTCCGCAATGGCAACAGAATTGGCAAAGGGTTAGGAGGCCATTGGAGCAACAGCTTGATGCCCTTAAGCAAGAGTTACACGAAGGAAAATTCTAAATCCCAAGCACTAAAACCCTGAATAAATCCTAATATCTAAATCCAAAACCTTTATCCTGTAATATTCCTCTCCCTTGAAGGGAGAGGCTAGAGCCTGTCCTGAGCCGAAGCCCTGACTCTGAGCCCTTCGCCTCTTGTCATTCTGACCCTGACTCTGAACGAAGTGAAGAGGAAGGGGAAGAATCTCCTCTTCACTTCGTTCAGAGCTTCGGCTCACCAGGGCAGGCTCCGCATGACAATCCCGGGAAACAAAGTTCTAAATCCTAAATCCGAAATACTAAACAATGTAAAAGAGCGGTCAGTAATCAGCTGTCAGCAGTCAGCTGATAGCCACTAACCTGGGGATTGCTTCGGCACTGGAGTGCCTCGCAATGACAAAGGGGGCGTGCCTCGCAATGACAGAGGGGGAGTGCCTCGCAATGACAGAAAGGTGGTCTGTTATCATGCCGAAATATTAGCACGGTAGTTCTAGGAAAACAAGGGAATTTTGTCATGCTTTTGTAGTTACCGGCATAACCTCGTATAAAAATCCCTCTAAATCCCCCTTTAGAAAAGGGGGTTCAACGCCCCCGTAAGGGGGATTTGACATTCCAGAAAAGCAAGTGAGATTATAAATAGTTTTGTGCCTGACTATACAGTGTTTCTCTCGCTCGAAGGGAGAGGCTAGGTGGGTGAACCCTGCATCGCATTAAGAGGTATATTGACATTCAGAAGCATGCTGGTATAATGAGGTGTAGTTGTGCAATGCACTTTATATTTGAATATGGGCTTGACAAGAGTTGAAGTTATGTTTACAGTTTGCCTTAATAGATTAAAGGAGGTGATGCCTATGGAGCAGTCCCAAAGGAATTCTCGGAGGAGATTGCTGCGTCGCTGATGCTCCTCGCAATGACAAAGATGTTTA
>MNYD01000082.1:10499-10600 GCA_001872925.1 Dehalococcoidia bacterium CG2_30_46_19
CAGCACTCAGCTGAAAGCTGATAGCTACTAACCCGTTATTGCGAGCCAAAGGCGAAGCAATCTCATAGGGATTCACGGAGGGGAAAGTGTCGGTAAGAGGC
>MNYD01000025.1 GCA_001872925.1 Dehalococcoidia bacterium CG2_30_46_19
TATAGTAATCAATCTCATCCGTCAACTGATGGAGAAGCAAAGCAACACTGTATGTTAGAGATTGTTTAGCAACCTATCCCCCTGCCCCCTTCCCTTGCTAAGGGAAGGGGGAGTGTAGGTAAGAGAGGGGTTTCACCCCTCTCTATAAATTTCTTCCCCCTCTCCTTTGAAGGAGAGGGGGATAAAGGGGGTGAGGTTAGTAAACACTCTCTATGTTACACAGGTTGTTATGGGTGCAAGCGAGGTATCTCGCTTGCAGATTGCGGAGCCTGTTCCGAGTGAAACGAGGAATCTCATGCTCCAGTTTGCTTCGGCTACGCCTCGCAACCGCTGACGCTTCTCGCAATGACAAGGTCGGCTTTTTCAGAGGTGGATGAAACTTGGCTCTTTAATTTGCCTCTGAAATGGGCTAAACTTTATCGCCATGGCGTTGAAATACAATCCCCGGGAAATTGAGAAAAAGTGGCAGGATAAGTGGGCCGCCGATGGCATTTATGAGGTAAGTGAGGAAAGCGACCGCCCTAAATTTTATGCCCTGACCATGCTCCCCTATACCTCGGGGGACCTCCATATCGGACATTGGTATGCCATGGCTCCTTCGGATGTGTATGCCCGGTTCAAGAGAATGCAGGGTTATAATGTGCTTCACCCGATGGGGTTTGACGCTTTTGGGCTTCCTGCGGAGAACGCCGCTATTAGCCATGGTATCCATCCCTATGTATGGACGATGAAGAACATTGAGAATATGCGCCGCCAGTTAAAAAGCATAGGAGCAATCTATGATTGGAAGCGCGAGGTGATTACCTGCCTTCCTGAATATTATAAATGGACACAATGGTTTTTCTTAAAGCTTTACCATGCTGGATTGGCTTATCGGGCTAAGGCGCCAGTTAACTGGTGTCCTAAGTGTCAGACAGTATTGGCTAACGAACAGGTGGTCGGTGAGGGATTATGTGAGCGTTGCGGCACTCAGGTGACTAAAAAGGATATGGAGCAGTGGTTCTTTAGAATCACCAAGTATGCCGAGGAACTCCTTGACCACAGTCAAATAGATTGGCCGGAACGCATAAAGATAATGCAGAAAAACTGGATTGGTAAAAGCGAAGGTGCTGAAATTTCCTTTGAGTTAGAACACGAGGGCGTAGAGCAAAAGGAGATAAGGGTGTTTACCACTCGCCCTGATACTATTTTTGGAGTAACCTTTTTCCTGCTAGCACCGGAACATCCTTTGGTTCCTTTGTTGACTACCCCGGAACATAAGGCTGAGGTTGAGAAGTATACTGAGTGGTGTCGGCGGCAAACTGAATATGAGCGGACAGCCTTAGGCAGGGAAAAGACCGGGGTTTTCCTGGGAAGCTATGTCATCAATAGGTTGAATGGCGAGAAAGTGCCTATCTGGATTACCGATTATGTGATGCTTAGTTACGGCACTGGAGCGGTGATGGGGGTACCTGCTCATGATGAGCGAGACCTGGAATTTGCTCGAGAATTTAGCTTGCCTGTTCGTCCTGTCATTGCTCCTCCTGGCTGGTTGGGTGAGGAAACTCCGCTGCTGTATATTGAGCAAGGCGTGATGATAAATTCCGGTGAATTTACCGGGTTGTCCAGTGAACAAGGGAGCAAGGCGATTTGCGATTTGTTAACGGAAAAGGGGTGGGGTAAACCAACTGTTAGTTATCGACTCCGGGATTGGCTCATCTCGAGACAGAGATACTGGGGAGCGCCGATACCTATGGTTTACTGTGATAAATGTGGCATAGTTCCTGTGCCTGAAGAGAATTTACCTGTTTTACTTCCTCCTGATGCTGAATTTAAGCCCACCGGTGAGTCTCCTCTTAAATACTGTCCCTCGTTTGTCAACACTGCCTGTCCTCAGTGCTCTGGTCCGGCGAAGAGGGAAACTGATACTATGGATACCTTCATGTGCTCTAATTGGTATTTCCTGCGATATACCAGCCCCAAAGCGAGCGATGCTCCATTTGATGCTGAAAAGATAAAGTATTGGCTACCAGTTGACATGTATACTGGCGGTGCCGAGCATGCAGTGATGCATCTTCTTTACGCTCGTTTTTTTACCAAAGCATTGAGAGATATAGGTCTGGTTGATTTTGCCGAGCCATTTACTCGTCTATTTAATCAGGGCACCATAATTTACCGTGGCAGCAAGATGAGTAAGTCTAAAGGAAATGTAATTGCTCCGGATGAATACGTAGCCGAGTTGGGCGCAGATGCTGTTCGGGGTTATTTAATGTTTGTGGGACCATGGGAGTTCGGTGGTGAATGGAGTGATAACGGTATTGTAGGCATAAGCCGCTGGCTGAACAGAGTATGGAGCTTGGTAATGACAGACTATGTTAGCCTGGAAGTTGAATCTGAAGGGGAGAGAGAACTTCGCCGAATTGTTCACAAGACAATTAAGAAGGTGACTGAGGATTTGGAAAAATTTCGCTTTAATACTATGGTAGCTAGCCTTATGGAGTTAACCAATTACCTATCCAAAGTACAGGAAGTGAGGAATGTCTCACTTCTGCTGTGGCAAGAAGCTATTAGCTATTTTTTGCTTCTTCTTGCTCCCACCGCTCCTCACCTTGCTGAGGAATTATGGGTTAGGAGTGGTCATTCTTACAGCGTTCATAATCAATTCTGGCCGAAGTTTGACGAAGAGCTTGCCAAAGAGGCAGAAATTACACTGCCGATAGAGGTAAATGGTAAGTTACGTGACAAGCTGGTTGTGCCTGCTTCTATAACTGAAGTTGAAGCCAGGGAACTGGCATTGAGTCGTGAACGAATTAAAGCCTACACCAATGGTAAAAAGATTGATAGAATCATCTACATTCCTGGTCGAGTGATGAATATTGTGGTAAGATAAAGGAGGGATATGAGAATAACATTTATTGGTGGTGGGACAATGGGGGAAGCAATGATTAAATGCCTTCTGGCTAAAAAGGTCGTTTCGCCTCAGGATATTGTGGTTAGCGATGTGAATGAATTAAGGCGTGAATTATTAGCCCGAGAATATAAAGTGAAAACCTCTGCTGATAGTAGCAGAGCGGTGGAGAATGCGGATGTGGTTGTCCTGGCAATTAAGCCTAGGGATTTAGCGGAGGTGATGGAGGTCATAAGAGGGTCACTGCGCCAACAAGCCATATTATCCATAGTGGCTGGCGCTAGCTTATCTACTCTGAGTGATGGTTTAACTTATCCTTATATCATTCGTGCTATGCCTAATATGCCGGCGCAGATTGGAGAAGGAATGACGGTATGGACTACGATGAGCGAAGCTACTCAGGAACATAAAAAGATGGCTCGCTCTATTCTTAGTGCTTTTGGGAAGGAACTTTATTTTCCCGATGAGAAGTATATTGATATGGCTACGGCTTTAAGTGGTAGTGGTCCAGCTTATGTATTTCTATTTATCGAAGTGCTTACCGATGCTGGTGTCCGTATCGGTTTACCTTACAAAGCGGCTAAGGAATTAACACTACAGACGATACTTGGCTCTGCTTACATGGTGGAAAAGACGGGAAAACACCCTGCTGAGCTGAGGAACATGGTTACTTCTCCAGGTGGGACGACTGCTGAAGCTCTGGCTCAATTTGAGAGGGGAGGCTTTCGCTCCAGCATTCTTGAAGCTGTTATTGCTGCTTATGAGAAAGCCAAGCGACTTTAAGCAAGCAACAAGGTAAGATGGATTCATTATTTGAGCATCGTAATTGCCCCAATTGTGGAGAGAATGACTTTGAGGTGCTGTTCGACTCCAATATAAAGAGAGGTGACCTTCAAGGTGGTATAGATACTGTCTATATGCTTCCTGGAGGTAAATATGGAAGGCATGTTAAGTGTCGAAAGTGCCAGCTTGTATATGTAAATCCAATTGAGAAAGCAAGCCGAATCAACGATAACTACTCTGAAATGGAGAATATCGATGCTTCTATTATTCGAAGAAGTCGCCTGCTAGCAACTAAATCGCAGGTAAAACTAATTAAAAGATATAAGAGCAATACAACGCTTTTAGATATAGGTTGTGGGGAAGGGTTTTTCCTGTTTAATGCTTCCAAGGCAGGGTATGTTACTAAAGGGGTTGAGTTATCTCGAGATGCAGCGAGATATGCGAGAAAGGAATTTGGCATGGATGTAGAAGCAAAACCTTTGGAAGAACTGCAACTTGTAGAAAATCACTTTGATGTGGTTACTTTATGGGTGGTTCTAGAGCATGTCCCGTACCCTCTGCCTCTCCTTAAAGAAGTTCACAGGATGCTCAAGCCTGGGGGGCTGCTGGCAGTGTCAACTCCAAATGTCGGGAGCATGCTGGCAAAAATTCTAGGCAAAAGATGGTGGGAGATAAGGAGAGTTCACATCAACCAATTTACCACTAAAACACTTATGGATATCCTTCTGAATGCCGAATTCAAAAACGTATCTTCTGTGTGTTATAGGGAAACTATAAGTTTACTCTATCTATTTACACCAATACTGAAATACTTAAAGGTGTATGAGAAGGTAAAAACTTTGCTTTATCCTGACTCTATTTTGGGCAAGATTATGAATACGATAATGGTGACATATCCCTCAAAGCTTAATTATTCCACAGTGATTGGTTTCAAATAGGAGGTTGATAAATGACAAATCTTTCTCCATTGCAAGGGATTAAAATTGCTAGAAGGGAAATTCATAACTATATAACTAAGCGTCCTTTAGTAGTTTCTTATGAGGTAACACTTTCTTGTAACTGTAATTGCCGGCATTGTGAATTGGGCGGAATTATAAAGAACGAGAAGCAACTTCAACCAGATGATTACAGTAAGCTGGCTCAACTTTTAAAGCCGCCAGTAGTGCAAATTTCTGGTGGTGAACCACTTCTGCGTAAAGACATAGTAGCTATAAGCAGGGCTATCAAACAATCTGATGGATTACCGTACCTGATACTTGTTACCAATGGAGTGTTGCTAAACGAGAGCAACTATTTACAATTGTATGAGGCTGGAGTGAATCAATTTTCCGTGTCACTCGACTTCCCCGATGAGCGACACGATGATTTTCGACGACACCGAGGTTTATATAAACATTTGGAGCAGACGCTTCCACAGTTAGCAAAGTTTGGTTACCGGGACATCATCCTGAACACAGCTATAACAAGGGCTAACCTTAGAGATATATTATCCTTAGCCCAAAAGGCTAGGGACTGGAATATATCCATATCGTATAGCGCGTATACCGCGCTGCGAACAGGCAACGAAGATTACTGCATCAATAGCGAAGAGGATTTGAAGGTTTTACGCCAAACAATTAGCGGGCTTATAGAGTTAAAAAAGCAAACCAACCATGTAATCAATTCAAAAGCTATACTATTAGACACTTTGAGGTACTTCGAACAAGGCTACATGCCCAATTGTAAAGCTGGCATAAGATTCTTCGTTGTAATGCCTGATGGGGGTTTTGTTTCCTGTTCACATTGCGGTAATACATATTCTACCCAAAAAGAGATGATAGAGAATTTCTCGCAGATGAACCAATGTAGCGCTTGCTATGACGCTATAAGGGCTTACAGCGAGAGGTCATTTTGGGGTCAGTTAAAAGAGGCTCCAAGTTATGGCAAGCGGTTTTTCACTTAAAATCTTGGATAAGCTTTACCTTAAGTGACAGTTGGAGTCTCGCCGGGATGTAACTTGCGCCACTTTTCCCGAAGTCGCTCGTGGGTTTCCTTATGCTCTGGGTCGAGAACACAGGCATCTACTGGACATATCTCGACACACTTGGATGATTCAAACCACCCTACACACTCAGTGCATTTGTCGGGGTCGATGACATAGATTGATTCACCTTCACTTATCGCCTCATTCTTGCATTCTGATTCACAGGCGCCACAACTGATGCATTCATCGGTAATTTTGTATGCCATTCCTTTATCACCTCCTTAATTACAATGAAGTTTTGTTTCGATGTGAAGCCTTTTCTGCTGGAGCTTCAAGGTATCCTCCACATAACTTTTCATTCAAGGCAACAGCAACATGTTCGGGAACTAGTCCCTCAAGGCAACCTCTAAGCTTTGCTACTTCCTTAATCAACCTGGAGCTGAGGCACTGATATTCAGAGCTTGTCATGAAGCAAATTAATTCTATATCTGGTGCCAGTTTCTTATTCATCATTGCCATTTCGAACTCTGCCTCAAAGTCGGAATTCATCCGTAATCCTCGAATCATTATCTTTCCTCGTTCTTTGCGGATGAAGTCCACGGTGAGGCCAGAATAGGGTTTAACATAAACATTGTGTACCTCAGCTACTGCTTCCCTGGCCAAAGCTAACCTTTCTTCTAGAGAAAAGAGCATTTGTTTATCAGGTCTATCATAGATGCCGATGATTAACTTGTCAAAAAGAGCAGACGCACGGTTAATAATATCGAGGTGTCCGTTAGTTATGGGGTCGAAGCTACCGGGATATATTGCTGTTACCATTGTTTATTCTTCGATACATAGAAACACATGTATCACCATAATGAGATTGTTTAACTAGATGTAGTTTATCATACTCAGAGTTTGGTGAAAAGTGCTTCGTGTGGCAAAGCACTACCATGGAGTTGGCTACTATAAGCTCTGAACTGGCTATGGTTGTTAATACGTTGTCTATAGATGACAGAGAATACGGGGGGTCAAGGAAAATAACATCGTAATTATTGTTTAGGAATGTGATTGCCTTCTTCACGTTACAACAATAAACGTGAGCTCTGTCGGAAAAACCTGTCTTTTCCAGGTTATGTTTAATAATGTCGCAGCACTTTTTGCTTTGGTCAACGAAATCAACCCACTCTGCGTTGCGGCTTAGGGCCTCAATGCCTAAAGCCCCAGTGCCAGCATATAAGTCAACAATTCGGTGCCAATCATGGGACATGTTCTGTAAGGTGGAGAAAATGGCATGTCTTACTAAATCTGTAGTAGGGCGAAGTGATTGTTTCTGTAGCGTTTTTAATTGTATTCCTTTGGCTTTACCGCCAGTTATCCGCATTTTCCCGACATCAGTATTTTAGCGTAATTAGGTGCGTGCTTCAACTGTGAAATTGAGATTGTTTAGCAACCCATCCCCCTGACCACCTTCCCTTAGCAAGGGAAGGGGGTCGTCTCCCCCGTGCAGGTAAGAGAGGGGTGAAACCCCTCTCTATAAATCTCTTCCCCCTCTCCTTTGAAGGAGAGGGGAATAAAGGGGGTGAGGTTAGTAAACACTCTCAATGTTGACAAATTTGCTCTTCGTTTTTTATAATGAATAAAATTCAATTTACCTCATAGTTGTGGGACTACACACCTTGTTTCTTGATTTAATTAAATCTGTGATAAATAGTGGCTAAATATATCTTCGTTACCGGTGGTGTAATTAGTTCTGTTGGTAAGGGGATATCGGTAGCTTCTATTGGTCGGGTATTGAAAAGTCGTTCTATTTCTGTTTCAGTGCAAAAGCTTGACCCTTATCTGAATGTTGATCCGGGCACAATGTCTCCATATCAACACGGGGAGGTATTCGTTACCCAGGATGGCGCTGAAACTGATTTAGATTTGGGACATTATGAAAGGTTTATCGACGTGGAGTTAACTAGAGCTTCAAACGTTACTTCAGGAGAAATATATTCCACAATTATTGCCAACGAGCGAAGAGGTGACTTTTTGGGCGGCACCATTCAGATAGTACCTCATGTGACAAACGAAATAAAAAGGCGTATCAGGCAAGTAGCTGAAATATCTAATGCCGATGTGGTCATAGTTGAAGTTGGTGGCACAGTGGGTGATATTGAGGGGCAGCCGTTTCTTGAAGCCATTCGTCAAATGAGAGGGGAAGAAGGAAGAGATAATGTGCTGTATATTCATGTTACTTTTTTACCTTACATTGCTGCCACGGACGAATTAAAGACCAAGCCTACACAGCATAGTGTCAATGAACTAAGAAGGATTGGTATTCAACCTGATGTTATCTTGTGTCGCAGCGACAGGGAGATATCGGAAGGGATAAAGGATAAGATATCACTTTTCTGTGATGTGCCAAAAGAAGCAGTTATCCCCTTGGTTACCAGTGAAACTATTTATGAAGTGCCCTTGATGCTGGAGGAATATGGGTTAGGGGACTTCATAGTCAATCGTTTGGGGCTGGAGGCTAAGGAGGCTAATTTGGATGATTGGCACAAGATGGTAGCTAGGCTGAAAGCTCCTAAAGAACTGGTGGTCATTGGTTTAGTGGGGAAGTATGTGGAACTTCATGATGCCTATTACTCGGTGCGGGAGGCATTATGTCACGCAGCTTTAGCGCACAATTTGGATGTGAAGATAGAATGGCTTAGCTCGGAAGGATTGGATGGCGGTAATGATGATAAGTTGAGGCAAGTTCAGGGCATAGTGGTGCCTGGTGGCTTTGGGCATAGAGGTATTGAGGGTATGGTAGAGACTGCTAAGTTTGCCAGAGAAGAAAAGGTTCCTTACTTGGGTTTATGTCTTGGTATGCAGATTATGGTTATTGAATTTGGGCGGCATGTGTTTCATAATATGAGAGTTAATTCTACTGAGTTTGACGCTGACACTCCTTATCCTGTAATTGACTTGCTTCCCGGACAACGTGATATTAGCCAGAAAGGAGGAACTATGCGTTTGGGAACCTATCCTTGCTGCTTAGTGCCCGGGACGAAGGCAGCTCAGGCTTATAATAGGGAGACAATTTATGAAAGGCATCGGCATCGTTTTGAGTTTAATAATCGTTTTCGTCAGCCATTGGAGGAAGCAGGACTTATATCTAGCGGGCTTTCACCGGACGGGAAATTGGTGGAAATCGTTGAGCTGAAGAATCATCCCTGGATGGTCGCCTGTCAATTCCATCCTGAATTTAAATCCCGCCCTGACAGTCCTCATCCGCTTTTTGTGAATTTTATCAAGGTAGCGAATGAGACGCTTGTTGAAGGTGCTCAGACAAGCCTACCCTTGAGTTAAGTGAGAGAGCGATGCGTTTATTCTTGGATACCGCTAATATAGAGCATATTCGCCACGGTGTAAGATTAGGGGTGATCAGTGGAGTAACTACCAATCCTAGCCTAATATCCAGGGAAGGGAAGGTTGATTATCAAAAGTTGGTCAAGGAGATATGCGACATCGTTCCTGGACCGGTATCTACTGAAGTATTAAGCCAGGATGCTTCTGGTATGATTAATGAAGCCCGCCAAGTAGCTAAATGGGCCGACAACATCGTAGTGAAAATACCAGCTAACCTCGAAGGAGTAGAAGCTACCTCAGTGTTATCTAAAGAGGGTATTAAGGTGAATTTCACCTTATGTTTTTCCTTAAATCAGGCTTTATTAGGGGTGGCTGCCGGAGCTAGCTTTGTAAGCCCTTTTGTGGGCCGGCTTGATGATATCGGCGAAGACGGCATGAAAGTGGTGGAGGATATTGTTAAATTCTTACGCTTTTATCAACTCCCTACTCAGGTAATAGCAGCGAGCATCAGGCATCCTCAGCATTGCATGGTAGCGGCAAAAGTTGGTGCGCATATTGCTACTGTACCCTATAAGGTGTTGCTTCAAATGATACAGCATCCTTTGACTGACATTGGAGTTAAGCGCTTTATTGATGACTGGACAAGGGTGATGAAGGATTAAGGAGGTTGCTATGGTAAGCATGACTGAACTTGAAGATAAGACTCGTGATGAATTGGAGGTGATGGCCAGGGAATGTGGCGTCACTGGATACTCTTCGCTGAAAAAGGCGGAGCTTATTCAGCATATCCTACAATCTCAAGCAATGCAGCAGGGTAATTTGTTCGTGAGCGGTGTATTGGAGATTATGAGTGAAGGTTATGGGTTCTTACGGCAAGATAGCTTTTTGCGTGGTGCCAATGACATTTATGTATCTAATTCTCAAGTTCGTCGGTTCAATTTGAGGAATGGCGATTATATTTGCGGAGAGGCTAGAGCCCCTAAGGATAGCGAAAAATATTATGGGTTGCTTCGTGTGGAAAGCGTTAACGGGCTCGACCCTGAAGCGGTCAGGGAGCGTCCCAATTTTGGTTCTTTGATACCTACTTTTCCCGACAAGATGATTAATTTAGAAACTACTCCCGGTGAGCTATCTACTCGGCTGATTAATTTAGTAACTCCTATAGGTAGAGGACAAAGAGGACTGATAGTCTCACCCCCTAAAGCAGGTAAGACAGTGATATTGAAGAAAATGGCTAATGCTATCATCACCAATTACAATGATATTCACCTTATGGTTTGCTTGATTGGAGAAAGGCCTGAAGAAGTAACCGATATGAGGAGGTCAGTGAAAGCTGAGGTTGTTGCTGCTACCTTTGATGAACCAGTGGAGAATCAAACTCGTGTGGCTGAGCTGGCATTAGAAAGGGCGAAAAGATTGGTGGAACTGAACAAAGATGTGGTTATTCTCCTCGATGGCATCACTCGTCTTACTAGAGCTTACAATTTAGCGATGCCTGTCAGTGGACGCACTTTATCTGGTGGTCTTGACTCGGCAGCT
>MNYD01000124.1 GCA_001872925.1 Dehalococcoidia bacterium CG2_30_46_19
GTTATAGGTATCGCTGTCGGCTTCGGCGCTCAAAGCTTAATCCGCGATTACCTCAGCGGTCTTTTTATCATATTGGAGGACCCATATGATGTCGGTGATGTGGTTAGAGTCGGCGGCATCGCCGGCCTGGTTGAGGAAATAGGCCTACGCCGTACCATTCTCAGGGACCTGGATGGCATAGTTCATTCCATTCCCAACGGCGAAATTAAAACAGCCAGCAATTTTACCAATAGGTATTCCAGGGTAAACCTGAACATCTCAGTGGCTTATGGAGAGAACCTTGACCGCGTTATCAAGGTCATAAATAGAGTGTGCACGGAAATGGCTGAAGACCCCAAATGGAAGGCAGACTTTATTACCACACCACAGGTGCTTAGAGTAGATAATCTCGGCGATTCCGGCATTGACATTAAAATACTGGGGGATACTAAACCAATAAGGCAATGGGATGTGATGGGCGAGTTAAGGCTGCGGCTTAAGAGAACATTCGATGCTGAGGGAATTGAGATTCCATGGCCTCATACCAAAGTTTACTTTGGCAATGCTATCCCCGAAATGGAAGAGGCTAAGCAGCCATTCAGGAAATCCACAGCTACCAGGAAGAGGAAGACGTCTTAATATCTTTTTACAACGTAGAGTGCGTCCCTTTGCTATAACACAACTCGGTCACCAGTAACTCAAGGGCAACCTGGTCATTATATTTACCCGTCTTGATATCTATATCAGTTTCTAAAAGCTTGTTATATGATTGCTTTATGCGGTCAAAGTCATATGATTTTGCCTGGTTAAGCGTCTTACCCAGACCGTAACTTTTCAAGCCCAATTTAGCCTGGATTTGTCTTGCTGACAGTTGTGAACTCAGTTCCTTAACCTGTATTATCAAGCGAAACTGCCTGGTAAGCATGACTAAAACATAAATTAGCGGAGCTCCTTCTCGATACAATTGATGGAGCATCCTATGGGCCATTTTAGGTTGCCCTTCGAGCACAGCATCCACCAGAGTAAAGATATTGGCTTCCTGGGCATAGCTCACCAATTGTCTGACATCATTCTCTTCAATACTGCGCCCGTGAGCATAAATAAGAAGTTTATCTACTTCACTGCTCATTGACCATAAGTCTCCGCCAATAAGCTGAGCAAGCAAGCTCGCTGCATCAGGTGTAATGCTGCCATTCTTTTTATTTACCCGCTGCTGTATCCAAGCTGTTAATCTCCCGCCTCTCAGTTGAGAGAAGATCCTCAATTCAGCCAAAGGTGAAAGCTCCTCCAATAAAGAGTTTTGTTTGCTCAACTTACCATCAATTAGCACCAATACCGTGGTTGGCGTCATTCCCGTAACATAAGAAGCCAGGTTTTTCCATTCCGGCAACTTATCCTTAGTTTTAGTAACAGCACGGCTGCCAGAGCGCAGCTCGCCTCTTCTTGGCTCGAAACGCTTGAGCAAACCTTTAACCACCACCAAGCGATAGGATGATAGGAAAGGAGCAGTATCGCAATTATGCCTGAGCTCATTCAAGGTCAAATGCTCACCATCCAGGCTGACAGTGTTAATTGCCAGCATTCCCACATCACCCAGACCCTCCTTGACCTCACTCAAAGCTTGGTGAATAGAGAAATCGTCTTCCCCATAAAGGATATAAAACATCCCTTAGTATTCTATCATATAACCCTTTGGCAGGAGGTTTTCTCTAATTCACAAATTAGGAGACAGTAGAGGCTATATACTCACCTTGCCCTTTTAGCTGTTCTGCGCCTCTTCCAGCCTAATATCTCCAGTAAATCTCCTATGACTGCATCCATCGTTGTCTCATGCCTTAGCGGCAAATCGGGGTTGATGCGATAGGTATTGCTCCTTCCCATTTTCCTACGCTTCAAATAACCGGCAGCCTCGAGATCAGCGATTATCTTATGAACAGTTCTCTCCGTAAAGTCCAGTGCCAAAGCAATCTCACGAGTAGTGCTGCGTGGATGCTTGGAGATATAACTGAGAACCAAGCCATGCTTGGTAATAAAAACCCACTTTCCTATTTTATCCAACTCTCCACAAAAAATACTTAAATCTTTATCTCCAAACTCCAAAAACCACTTGACAAAATCAAGCTCAGGTGTATAATTTTTCCTGAAAAATAATTCAGAACTATTATTTCCTCATAATGATTACCAGAATTAAAGTGCTAGTAGTGTAGCAAATTCTTGAATATTGGTAAAGTGCACAAGGATAAATCCCGTCTAAGTCACTTGTTCTCATCAGGCATCTGTAAGGAAAACAACATGAATATTTCCCAAAGCGAGTTTATAAAAAGGAGGTGAAAGGCGTTGCAAAAATGGAAGCCCGGCGCCCCTAAGCCTGGTGCCCCTAAGCCCGGTGCCCCTAAGCCCAAGTAGTTGAGCCGTAAGGGGTAAGTAAAGCGAGGGGAGTTGTGCTGCAAAGACAGCTCCCCTTTGCTTTTGGCTTCGGAGGTATAGCTTTGGGGTCACAAGATACAAATACATGTGGATTGCTATTCTTATCTCCGTAATTACCATCGTTCTAATAATGCTGCGCCCTAAGCCGCTAAATGAGGGAACAGCGGCAGCAATGGGTGCCTTTTTGATGTTAGGTAGTAGTCAGGTATTACCACAAGAACTACCTGCCCTACTACAAGACATTGCGCCTATCTTGCTTTTCTTTCTCGGATTGATGCTTATCTGTGTAGTAGCTGAGAAGGCTGGCTTTTTCCAGTGGAGTGCTTACCAGGCAGTAAAGTTGTCTAAGGGAAGGGGTTGGCTTCTGTTCTTTACAATTTTTGCTTTAGGAACTGGCATTACCGCTTTCTTTTTCAACGATGCTACGGCTTTGCTGCTAACCCCTGTTGTTTTCACTTTAGTTAGTGAGCTAAAGCTGAACCCTTTGCCTTATGTTTTTACCTGTGCTTTTATCGCCAATACCGCTTCTTTGCTCTTGCCAGTATCCAATCCGGTGAACTTGTTGCCATTCACTGCCTTCCATCTTACGCTTGGCGAGTATCTACACTATCTTCTCCTGCCCAGCATAGCAGCTATTGCCGTGAACATAGCCGTCTTTTATTTTCTTTTTCGGCACAAGATTTCAGCCCGTTTTGAAGCGTCCAACTTAACATGCCCACCCAAAGATTTTCTTTTTAAATATACCTGCACTGTCCTTGGGGTCATTGCTATAGCTTATCTGGTGGTCTCGTTTTATGGTTTACCCCTATTCTGGGTAGCATTGGGTGGGGCACTGCTGCTCGTAGGTGGGGGATTAGCTCTTCATCTCCGTCCCCATGAAATAAGGTCGGGCATATCCTGGTCTATTCTGCTTTTCATCTTCAGCCTCTCCGTAGTAGTAAAGGGGCTGGGAAACAGCGGAGTTATTACCGCATTAGGGAATACATTAAGTCACTCCTTTCCGCAGGGGTCACTACGGGCTATCGCTGCAGTTTCCTTGGGCAGTGCTCTCGGCTCTAATTTCATCAACAACTGGGCTATGATGATGGTCTCAGTATCTAGTTTAGCGTCAGCCAATTCTCACCCTGACAGCAGCCTGATCTACGGCGCTATTTTAGGTGCTGATATTGGTCCTAATCTGACAATTGTAGGCTCTCTCTCCTCCATGCTATGGCTGGCTATTCTGCGACAGAGAGGGCTGAATATCTCTCCGTGGCAGTACTTCAAAGTGGGGATAGTGTTAACCCCGGTAATGCTAGCTGCGAGTATCTTGAGCCTTTATGCCGTAGGTCAGCTTAGCGGTCAATAGAGTTGTTATGAAGATAATAGATTCCTGCTGCCAGGACAACAAAATTAGACGAAACCTGCGCTATTCCACATGCGATGGGACAGCGTGGGGGTGGCGTCCCTGAATTTCAACCGTTTATTCGGTATCACACTTTTGGCGATTTTAGTATAAATTTTTCCGTAAGCATACGAGCAAAAGAATTTACTAACCAATATTTAATCAAACATGAATTTATAAAAAGGTTGCATAAACGCTATAATGAAGAAGGTATTGTGATTCCTTTCCCAATTAGAACGGTCTACCTTTCTAAGAAGAAGAAAAAAGGAGAAAATCAATGAGATTATTAGTAGTATCAAACAGGTTACCCTTCACAGTGATAGAAAAAAGAGGCAGGCTGGAACTTACTGAAAGTGCAGGAGGCTTAGTTTCAGGTTTAAGTGCATACCTGGATTCATTGAGAGGTTCTTCTTTTGCCAGTGAGTATATATGGGTAGCCTGGCCGGGCAGCTCGATTAGTGATGAAAATAAAGAGAAATTGAAGTTAAAATTAGCTGAATTTCGCGCATACCCCGTTTTTATCTCAGAAGACACAATGGAGAAATTTTACCATGGTTTCTGTAATAAGACCCTTTGGCCACTTTTTCACTATTTCCCGTCTTATGCGATGTATGATGAAGATTACTGGCTTCATTATAAGAAAGTTAATGAGACATTCTGCGATGCTATTACAGAAATCACAAAACCCGAGGATGTGGTGTGGATACATGACTATCATCTTATGCTTCTTCCCAAACTTTTGAGAGAGAAGAGGCCTAACTTGCCGATAGGTTTTTTCCTCCACATCCCTTTTCCAACTTTTGAGATATTTCGCCTTCTTCCGGGAAAATGGCGCAGTGAGATATTAAATGGTATTTTAGGAGCAGACCTTATAGGCTTTCACACACACGATTACGCAGAATATTTCTTAAGGTGTGTTCTTCGCATTTTAGGATACGAACACAATATGGGCAAAATTATTACAGAAGACAGGGTTGTGAAAGTCGACACATTTCCAATGGGTATAGATTTTAAGAAGTTTTATGATGCCACTAATAGCATAGAGGTGCACGAAGAAAGAAGCAATCTTAAAAAATCTCTTGGAGTTTTTAAGGTGATACTTTCAATTGACCGCTTAGATTATACAAAAGGTATTATTAACCGATTACAAGGCTACGAAATCTTTCTTGAGAAAAATCAAAAGTGGCATGGAAAGGTAATTCTTGTAGTTGTGGTTGTCCCTTCCCGTATAGAAGTGGAACACTACCGGCAGATGAAAAGGCAGATAGATGAACTTGTAGGAAAAATCAACGGAAGATTTGGCAGGATTGGCTGGACACCAATATTGTATCAATACAGATTCTTACCATTCAATAAGCTGGTTTCACTTTATAATATTAGCGATGTAGCTTTAATTACTCCATTAAGGGATGGAATGAACCTTATCGCAAAAGAGTACATCTCAACCAGAACTGATAAGACAGGAGTTTTGATTCTTAGCGAGATGGCTGGTGCTTCAAGTGAACTCGTGGAGGCAATTATAATAAACCCAAACAATAGAGAAGAAATTGCCAACGCCTTAAAAGAGGCGCTAGAGATGTCTGACGAAGAACAGATGAGACGTATTCAATCTATGCAGGCACGACTTAAACGCTATGATGTTTCAAGGTGGGCAAATGAGTTCATCCAGAATTTGATTTCTGTAAAAGAGGAGCAAAAACGTTTTTTCGTAAGATTGTTAGATAGCCATAAAGAGCAGTTGCTGAACGATTTTAAAAAAGCAAACCAAAGGCTTATATTCTTAGATTATGATGGAACACTTGTTCCATTTACGGAAACACCACAAAAGGCAAAACCTGACGCGGCTCTTTTAAAAATTCTTAAACACCTTTCCGTAGATGAAAAAAATGAGATTATTCTGATAAGCGGAAGAGATAGAAATACCCTTCAAAGCTGGTTCGGTATGCTCAATATAGCAATGATAGCAGAGCATGGTGCGTGGATAAAAGAAAAAGGCGGAGATTGGAGAATGATTAAACCATTAAGAAACGATTGGAAGCCTCAAATCCTGTCCGTGCTTGAAATACATGCAGATAGACTCCCTGGCTCATTTGTTGAAGAAAAAGAGTTTTCTTTAGTGTTCCATTACCGCAAAGCTGATCCTGAACTTGCTTCCATAAGGACAAAGGAACTTACAGGCTATTTAATAAATTTCACAGCAAATATAGATGTTCAAGTACTCCAGGGAAGTAAAATAGTTGAGATTAGAAATTCAGGTGTTAATAAAGGCGCTGCTGCGCTACACTGGATTTCAAAAAATGATTTTGATTTCATACTGGCAATAGGGGATGACTGGACAGACGAGGATTTGTTCAGGATTCTACCTGAAACTGCTTACTCAATCAAAGTTGGAATAACTCAATCTCATGCTAAATATAACTTGCATAATCATATGGAGGTCAGGGAATTGCTTTCTGCATTGATGCAATAAAATGACACCGCCACTTCATACAACAGCGGATAAAAGGCTTCGCCAAAATTGCCTTCGGCAACTTCTTTTACCCGCAACCGTTAGAAAAATTATTAAATGTCAATATGATTGGTGAAAGTAATGAAATATGAAGAAAAGAGTAGGGGTTGGGAAGAAGGTGTTGCATTCGTAAGAGGGATCAATATTTATAAAAATAGCAGAATAACACAAGAGAAAATCTTTGAATTATGCAAAAAAGTTGAGAATCGTAATCTGAAAATTCTAAAAATTGTCAAGACTGATAATATACTCTTTAAGAAAAAAGGCATAGGAATAGGTGAAAGGTACATGCGCCTTGAAAAGGTATATCCTATAAGGGCTCACAAGAGTTTGACAAGGTACTTCTGTGTCTTTGTCAATGGATAATCTGGTGATTACTTCAGGGATCCCAGTTTTGATTCCAGGGTGGCATCCTTATCAAATCTGTGATCCACTGTCAGGTTCATGTATATCCTTTTCACCCCTTCCTTTTTTATTGCCTCATAGGCTGCCCTAACAGCCTCAAGGAGTTTATCCATATCCCTTGTTTCCATGACTGTGGACATGGCATTTGTTTGGCATCTTATTCCCTTATCCCTGATTGCCTCTATTGCCTTCTTCATATACCTGCAAACACTCACCCCTTCGGAGGCCTTGCCCCTCACACTACATATGATATAGAGTCTTCTAATTTAGAAAGAAGCCCTCCTTTCTATTAAATCCCTGGAGCTTAGGTATCACGTGCCGACGGATGGCAAAAGCGAAGTGTGATATAGTGTATAGCCGTGAAGATTGCCATTATCGGGCTACCTAAAAGTGGCAAAACGACCATTTTCAACGCTCTGGTCAAAGCGCAGGCTGAAGTTACCGCCTACTCCTCGTCACTGACCCCTAATGTAGGAACAACCAGGGTATCCGATTCACGGTTAGAGGTACTTCAAAATATATTTCATCCTAAGAAAACCGTTCCTGCTGAAGTCACCTATGTAGATATTGCCGGCTTGCCCAAATCTTCACACCGGGGCGGGGGAATAGAAGGAGAATTTTTAAATTACCTGACTACTGCTGATGCTTTGCTTCAGGTAGTTCGCATTTTTGAAGACGAAAAACTTCCCCACCCTGAAGGAAAGGTAGACTCTAAGCGCGATATAGCTAACCTGGATTTAGAGCTTGCCTTCTCTGATCTAGCTATAATTGAACGGAGACTGGAGAAACTAGAAGTAGCTTTAAAAGGAGCTAAAGCTTTGGAGCGCGAAGCATATTTGAAGGAACAACTTCTGCTACAAAAAATAAAGGCAGGTTTGGAAAAGGATACACCAATAAGACAACAGAATATCACTAAAGAAGAACTAAAGACGCTGTCTAATTACCAATTCCTCACCGTTAAACCCATGATGGTCATTCTCAACATCGGAGAAGAACAGATACCACAAGCTGCTTTGCTAGAAAAGGACACGAACTCTCTCTATCCCCAATTTGTTACAGTAGCCTTGTGTGGAAAGCTGGAGATGGAACTAGCTCAGCTCAGCGATGCTGAAGCTGAGGAATTCCGTGAATCGCTGGGGCTAACTGCATCTGCACTCAATCGAATTGTCGCTCTTTCCTACCACCTTCTGGGATTAATTTCCTTTTTTACCACAGCCTCTGCTGAGTTAAAAGCCTGGACTATTCCCGGCGGTACGTTAGCACCACAGGCAGCAGGTAAAGTCCATTCTGATATGGAAAGAGGATTCATCCGAGCTGAGGTGATTAGCTATGGCGACCTGGAAAAATGTGGTAGTTTGGCTGAGGCACGAAAAAAAGGCATGCTCAGAACAGAAGGAAAAAGCTATGTTGTCAAGGACGGAGATATAATTACCTTCTTGTTTAATGTTTGATGAAGGTTCTTGTTCACCTCTGCCCTCCAAAGGAACGCTCACTTGGGAAACCTGACTTTAAAATGTATTATTTTTGTAGAAATTCGCGATAAGGAGCAAAAACATGTGTGAATTATGTGAAAAATATGGAGATAACGGTGGTCGGTGGTATTTGAATCCAGAGAACTATGCCAGGCCGTTATACAAGAAAGTGGAGAAGGAGAAGGAAAAGGAGCCAATGATTTTGACCGAGCTTCAAGGACCATTCTATTACAAACCATTGATAGAGCTAAAAGACAACCCCGAAGCTTTTGAAAAGATGAGAGAAGGATACTTAAAGTTCCATGAAACAATGAGTGGACAGGTTGTATCCCTGGAGGACGCCGAGAAAATGGTCGAGATAGCTCATCCGATAGCCAGGATTGATTGCATCTGCAGGAGGATTACCCGAGCGACCTTGGAGGATGGGGAACAGCGCCCCCGTTCCTGTCTTGGATTAGGTGTCGGGATGTTTCGCTGGGAGGAATGGCCAGAGAGGTACAAAGGTGGTGTGGAGTTTCTCTCCACTGAAGAGGCAAAAGAACATATTGAACACTGGCATAAGCGGGGAATGGTCATAACAATAATGACTTTCGGCACTCCCTACATTGGCGGCATTTGCCTTTGTGATTATCCTGATTGTCTTGCTATAAGGATGAGGTTGGACTATGGTATAAAGCCCTTCCTGCTAAAAGGACATCAAGTAGCAAAGGTAAATTATGAGGAGTGCACAGGATGTGGGACTTGTGTACAACGATGCCAATTTGGGGCCATAAAAATGGAGGTTACCACGAAAAAGTCAAATATCGATATGACGCGTTGCTTTGGTTGTGGGGTATGTACCTACGCCTGCCCGCAAGATGCCATAAGCCTTATCGACCGTGAGAAGCTCCCTGGCTTAAAGGAGGAATGGTAAGATGATACCTCAAATCGAGATAGATAAAAATAAATGCCCTACTCCTTACGAATGTAAAAAATGCCTCCAAATCTGTCCTCAGGCTATTTTTGCAGTCGCTCCCACCAAGGTCGAGCGTTTCAAGGAAACCGCTCCCGAGGATTATGAGGTTCAAGCGGTGTTCAAGGATAAATGTGTATTATGCATGGATTGCGTTAAAGTGTGTCCCACCGGAGCCATAAAAATAAAAGTTGGGGGTCGCTAAATGGAAAAATATAACTTCGGCCTGGATGAGGAAATGGTGAAGGCGCTCTCAGAGGAATTCGCCCCCCTGAATTTTGTGAAAACATTAAAATTATCGCAGCCTCATTCTATTGAAGATGCCAGAGCCTCTTTAGAAGAATATGGCAGAGAATTAGCCCGTAGGAGTATCGAAAAAGGGGAGAAAAAGATTGATAGAGTTTACCGCGTTATGAAGAAAGCCATGGAAAAAACAGGTGAGATGAAATTTCCCTTCATCCCACAAAGATACCTTGAAATAGCATACTTGAGCATTCAGCCATTCAGGAGGCTAAGGATAGTTGCCAATAGCTCGAGAATTCTCTCCTACAGGCTTAATGAATGCAGCCTTTATAAGGCTATAGAGGAACAATACGGGAAGAAAGCAGCGAATAAAATGGTATGTAAATCAGCTTGCTTTGCGCTCATAGAGGAGATACTCTCCCACTTTGACTTCGATATCAAGCCCTCATTAGAAGCTAGCATGGCAGACGATGGAAAGTGCCAGTTCAAAATTGAAAGGAAATGAAAGGCTTTTGCAGGGAGAATAACAGACCAATCTGGTCGACTTCACGTCAAATGCCATGTTGACTTCCTAGAAACCAGACGCCAAATCCGAGCTTAAACCCCCAGCTTTAGGGTTACTATCTCAAAAGGCTTCACTTTCATTTTTAGCGTATTGCCAGTTGGTTTCAGCTCATATTCTTCTCGCTCCAGCAAATCGACAACCACCGTCCTTTTAATGTCACGGAATAGCTCAATCTCAGCCATCGTTTCCTCACCCTTAGTCTCAAAGAACCGTAAGACGACCTCATCGCTGTCCTCGGCTTTCTTGAAAGCTGACAAGATAAGGTTATCGGGCCTCAGCTCGAGAAAAGATCGTTCTCGCTGTATTCCCTCACCGAGACATATCTGTGAAGCTATTAGAGAATCATTAAATTCATCTGCCTTCCTGAAGGAATTCGCCTCTTTCCAGCCCCCTCGGTGTGGATACA
>MNYD01000068.1 GCA_001872925.1 Dehalococcoidia bacterium CG2_30_46_19
GAGAACTAGAAGTGCACTCTGTGCCAGTTGCCAGCATAGCCAAGGAAAACGAGGATGTCTTCATACCAGGCAGGTCGGAGCCACTTGATATTCCTAAAGACTCCCCGGCACTTCACACGCTTCAAAGAGCGAGAGATGAGGCACACCGCTTCGCTGTAAGTTACCACCAGAAGCTTCGACGCAAAAAGGGTATTGCCTCATTGCTAGACGATGTTCCCGGCATCGGACCAAAGCGGGAAAGGGCGTTAATAATCAAATTCAGGTCAGTTAAAGGTATCAAAGAAGCCTCGCTAGAAGAGCTCAGCCAGACAAAAAGCATGACCCTGGCGTTAGCCCATAAAGTTAAGGAATACTTATGATGTTAACTACTACTCTAAATAACCTGCCAGGGTCAGGGCATTTTTCACAGCGAAGGCTTCAGCATCGTTATTAAAGTAGATATAAACGGCTTCAACTTCTTTGCCCAACCGAGCAATCTTTTTGGCCCACTGAGAAAGCTCTTCGTCGGAATAGCAGCTTGCATACATGTCGCCGCTGCCATGAAATCGGATATAGGCAAAATCGCTGGTAGCCACCAGCGGACAGGTAAAACCGGGCATATCAAAAACACACAGACCAACTTTATGTCGCTTTAAAATTTCAAAAACAGCATCATCAATCCAGGATTCGTGGCGGAATTCAAATACGTGATGGTATTCTTGAGGTAAAATGGACAAGAAACTCTCCAGCACCTCATCATTGCGTTTCATATTAGGCGGCAACTGGTATAGCAAAGGACCTAGTTTATTTTGAAGCAAGCAAGCCCGTGACAGGAAATTATCCAACACAGAGCCGATATTCCTCAGCTTCTTTATATGGGTGATGAATCGGCTTACCTTGACCGCAAAAACAAAATTTTCTGGCGATGACTCTCGCCAGGTGATAAAAACTTTCTCGGTAGGCAGATGATAGAAACTATTATTGAGCTCAACGGTATTAAACTGTTTGCTATAAAATTTCAGCCATTTTGGCTTCGCCAGCTCCACTGGATAATAAAGTCCACGCCAGTGCTCATAATGCCAACCACTGGTGCCAACGAAATATTTAGAGGTTAGATGCTGTTTGCCCATCCGTCTTTGCCTCCAGTGGAATGATTTCCCTGTTATACCTTAAATATCATCACGTTTTTAGTAGTCTCCCTGGCAAATTTAGTCACTGCCACACCCAGAACCACTATTTTACGAGCCATTTTTTCACCACCTGAGTAATATCCTCCTTATTTAGAGCCCAAGGAAGGCTCTTATAGCACCAGCAGAGTCGTATTTCGGTTCCCAACCGAGCTCCTTTCTAGCTTTCGAAGAATCCACCAGTATAGGGTATTTGCTTGGTTTATCAAGCCACTCTGCAAGTCCTCTATCCATCGCGGTAAGAAGTTGGCTAAATAATTCCCTACCACTTTCGCTGTTTAGATCAATGTCCAATGTTTCCTTCCCTGTAACTTCAGCAACTTCTTTCCAGGTCAAGGGATTTTCACCACCTAGGTTGTAAATACCAGCTTTTCCCTTTTTAAAAGCAAGATATATTGCATCGGCAACATCCTGGTCCCACACCCATTCAGTTTTAGCATCATAACCAAAATCCATAACCACCGGAGATTTTAAAAGACTGCCAAATGGATTATCAATATTTGGCCCTAAAAATATTGCTGGCCTAAATCTGGTTACCTTTATGTCAGGGTATTTTTGTTCAAATTCGTTTAGAAATCTCTCCACAGCACCTTTTGTTCTTGAGTAATACCAGTCATCATTTGGTTTAAGAGGAGAATCTTCTTTTAAGGGTAAATTATGCGTTGGGTCAGCACCATAGGCCGCAATTGAACTGGTATAAAGGATATGTTTAACACCTGTCTTTGCCGCGGCGTTAAAGATATTTTTTGAGCCCTCGATATTTATTGAATCTATTTCATCGTAAGGAACGTTGGGGGTTACAATAAAGGCAAAATGGAATAACACATCAATCCCTGAAAAGGAATCTACGATATCGGGTGCTCTGACATCTTTTTTAATGAACACCAGTTTTGAGTTTGTTGTATCTATGTTCTGAGGATATTGCAGGTCAACACCACGAACTTCCTCAACTTCATCATCTCCGAGAAGGCGAGGAGTAACAACGGAGGCTAAATAACCAGAGATACCGGTAACCAAAACCTTCATAAAAGTCCCTCCTTTTTCATCCTGAGACAGGTTTGAATACGTATACTACTTGCTGTTTGCCAATATCCAGAAAATCCGATTCGACATTCATGCCAACTTTCACCTCCTCTGGATTGCATCCGACTATGAGACTATGAACGTATGCACCTTCGGGCAACTCTACGAAAGCGGCAGCATAAGGCGGAGTCAATCCTACTAAATTGCCGTAGCCCTCATACACGATGGTATAGGACCAGACCTTACCCCTATTACTAAGGGCAACCTCTTCCACATCCTCGCTAGAACAATAGCGAAGCCGTAAAATCATGACGCTACCAATAATTTTGCTAATGTACTTAGCTACACATCATCGTAACTTGTCTAACTTCATGAATGCATACGGTGCGAATTCATTCTGGTCGACTTCGGCTACGACACTGCCAGGCAGCATAGTGTTGTTGCCTATGCTGTATGACGCGCCCAGCACTCGGACAATATCTACGTCACCCCATGGGTCATGATCTGAAGACTGGAGCACAAGTTCAGCTTCACCCATCTCCACATTGGTAGGGCGCAATTGTACCACTTCCCTGATGAGACGCGGATTGTAGTCGAAGCCAACCCCACCGCCAGCCCCGGCGGGTGCTGGAAAATATTTGAAATTATAGACAACGAGATCCATTTTGTCCTTAACCATTTCGGCAAACACTTTCTGAGCGCTCTCATCGTTCCATTTGCTGGTGAGCTTTGCATGGACGGTTAAGAAACGCACCCCTCGCCGCTCTGTCCAGCCTTCTACCTCAATTCCATTGCGCTTGAGATGGATTCTCCCGATTTTCTTGGGGTAGCCATAGATTTCGCGGCCGAGAATTAAGGCCATGTCGTCCGTAACTGGCATCGCAAGGCAATAGGCCCCCTCTTCGCCATTATATCTGGCCTGCAAGAAGAGTGCGCTCTCCAGGTATGACACGCCAAAACTGGTTCTAGGATAATTGGCGACGAAAACAAAGCCGATAGGCATTTCGAACGGTTCAAGCGGCGGAGGAAGTAATCGCTCTACAACTTCAGGCTTGGTTTCAAAGTAAATTGTCAGCACTTCCGCATCATAGAACTCCGCGGTCTCCGGATAATTCTCAGTGATCCATTCCAATGATTTGACAAAACCCATAATACACCTCCTTTTCTTTGTTAACCTAAAGTGTCAGATTTCCGTTTGCCCTTGTCCAAGGATACTTTTATGCTTCTCCTAATCCTGACTTAATTTGGGATTTCCCATTTCAACTCGCGATAAGGCATCCTAATCCCTCCTTTCTAAATTTTGTTTAATAAAGTAACTACACCCCTCCGACCTTCACCTCCTTTCCAAACAAAGCAGTAGACTATTTTGGTTGACTTTCTCTTTGCCTACACAAGCTCAATCTGGCTATATAGCTTTGTCAGCGCATTCATTGCAGCCATGTGCTTCATCATATACGACATGTCACCTTCAAGCTTCATCTTGCCTGACATCACCAGCTGGACACTGGTCTGCTTCCCTGAACACAAGGCCTTCCAAGCAGAATATGGGCCTGAGAGAGTGAAGCGAGCATCTTTATACTCGTCTGGCATTATTGGCCTCATCTCTCTGAGAATACCATGGTAAGGCTCAAAAACACCATGCATTTCCACCCCTTTTACATCATCCAGGGTTAATTGTGAAAACCTCTTTGCTGACTCAGCAGGGTCTATCGTGGCAATATCCACGTCCAGAGAGTAACCCAGCTTCTTCATCAGATTTCCCATAGGTGTCCCCTCAAATTGGGCACGCTGTTCCTTGCTCATCAGACTTACCGTGCTCATAAATCCCCTGACATATTCCTCCCGGGAATAGTCTTTCAAAAGCTCCTCATCCATAATCACCACGGTGCGAACGGCTCCTTCCCAGTCTGCTGTTCCTTTTTTGAAACCCTCATCTTTGTTCGCTAGTTCCTTTACCTGTTCATACCATTCCATTGAGCCAAACACTACTGCCATTTTCTACCTCCCGGTACAATTTCTATTTCTGTTTCTTCCGTTTGGCGGTATTCTCGGCACTCCATCCTCCCTATTCCGTAGTATATCTTCCCTCTTCAAGAAAGGAATATGCCGCTTCGAGGGACAGCGCCTCGTTAGCTCCATCCTCCATCAATCCAGCCGTCGCATCTCTATAAAGCTTTTCAATGAGATAGTCTTTGGTAAGCCCATTTGCACCATGAAGTTGCCGGGATTGGTGTGCTACCTCATACGCTATATTGGTAGCGTAAACCTGTGCTGAAAGAGCGTGCGCTGTTGATTGATCAAAAGTCAAAGCTCTACTCCGTTCCGAAACATGTCTCAACACTACCCTTGTGAAATACCTCGCAGTTTCAACTTTCAAAAACATGTCAGAAAGTTTTAGCTTTACCACATCGTGCTCAATTAGAGGCCTCCCGCCTTGCACTCTCTCCCTGGTATACTTTAATGCCTCTTCGAATGCTGCTCGCGCCAGTCCCGTGAACATGCAAGCCATGCCACAGCTCGTCGAGCTAATAACACCTTTAGTAGCAAAGCGCCCAAAAACAGGTTCAGCAAGGAGCATGTAATGCGCAGGGATTCTGACATTATCAAAGGCAAGCTCCCCTTGAGGGTCATCCCTCAAGCCAAGTTTATCTATTGGTGGGCCCTGAGTTACGCCCGGTAAGGTCAATGGAACTATGCATCCGCCTATATCAGCAATACTTCTGTGAGGAGGGAGATTCACAATAAGGAAGGCATAGTTGGCACATGGGGCAGAAGATGTCCAGTAGGACTTTGCACCATTGATAACCCAGCCATCTCCATCCCTATCAGCGGTAACAAAACCTTTGTTGCCAAATTCCTCGGGATAAGGATAGCTCATCCCGATTACATAATCTGAGCCATGCGCTTCCTCCATCACAGGCCAACAGCCATGATATTTACCCTCTGTGTCCTCCATCCAGGGACGCACCACCTCCTCTATCAGCTCCGGCGAACCTGCTAGAGATGCCATTGCCAGTGGTATTGAGTCCACGCCTATCGCCGTTGTTAACCCCACACTCCCCCAACCAAGCTCTTCGTTTATTATGTGTATTTCATCCGGAGTCAATTCCAGGCCACCGTGTTCCTTAAGTACTTGCATTCTGTGATAGCCCATCTTTTTCATCTGCTTCATTACATCAAAATAGGGTGAATCTTTTTGCGCCACCTTCCTCGGCTCCATTTGATCAAGCTCCTTCGCGGCAGGTCTTATTACCTCCGCGGCAAATTTATGGGTCTGCTCTCTTAACATGGTCAACTCTTCGTTTTCTCTGATTCCTGAATCAATTTCGAAATACATAAATCACCTCCTTTTCGCTTTTAGACTAACCTTACATTTTTAGATGTTGGCTCACACCACATTACTCCGACCTCGTAAAAAATTTTACCCTGTTCCTCTCAAAAAACATAACAAAGGGTTTCTAAATTCTTCTTTTTATAACGGGTTTAACGCCAACGCTATTTTTTAAAGTAAACGATTGAATTACGCAGAATCTTTTGGAGCCTTCCCTCCTCTACCAATAGCTCAAGATGTTGCACTGTTTCCGCAAGGGCGAGGTGCTTCTCGAATATGGGTAGTTCCTCTCCCCAAATCTTAAGCGATACCTCATAGGCAGTCTTTGGACTCCCGGTAACAGCTTCGCTCATTAGCCTCATCCGCTCGTCATGATGATGTAATATCTCATCTATCCGTCCTTGGGGGTCTTTAATTATCGGACCATGACCAGGGAAAGCGACGGCAATGTCATATTCTTTTATTCTCCGGAGAGATTTAAGGTAACCCTTCAGGGGATTTATTCCTTTCAAGGCATCAATGCCAATGTGAGGGGTGATCTCTTGCAATAAGTGGTCTCCTGAGAACAGAACCTTCGTTTCTGGATTGTAAAGACAGATATGGTCTGGAGAGTGTCCGGGAGTCCAAATCACAAGATATCTTGAAGAGCCAATAGAGATTTCGTCCCCGTCCTCTAATCTCCTGTCTATCCTGGCAGGGGAGACTACTCGCCGCAATATACCAAGAAGCGGTTTGATTATCTCAGTATATTCCCTAGGCATGCCATGTTGGGTAGCCAGTTGAACAACCCCATCCATGTATTCTTCAGGATTTGACCTATACCCCTCAGCCAGACCAGCTCCTATTCTGTGCATTGCTGTCTCGGCATTAGTCAGTCTCTTCAACTCGCCAATATATCCGTAATGGTCTGCGTGATAGTGAGTGATAATTATTAAATCTATATCGCTAAATTTGCGATTTATATTAGCTAAACATCTACTTAAAGAATCGTAAGTTACCTCCAAATTTGGACCGCAATCGACTAAGGTTAAGCCTCCATCGCCCTCCAGTAGATATAAGTATACAGACATCACCATAAATTGCAGGGGCACTTCAATTCGATGAACTCCTTCAATAATCTCCAAAAGTCACCCCCTCAACAAAGACTTATAAATCTAGGATATCAAGTTCAAATACAAACCACATTTGCTCAACAACTATCCCTTTTACAACCACTTAAAAATATATTATACTGAGTTCGAAGAGCTTTTTGGTGACTAGAGCGGAGTGGAACCACCCGTTCCCATCCCGAACACGGAAGTGAAACGCTCCAGCGCTGACGATACTTAAGGGGTAACCCTTCGGGAGAATATGCCGTTGCCAAGAAGCTCTTCACTACCCTAGCTTCGCTAAGTCAAATCTCATACCATCGCGAGCAGCTATCACCGAGATTCCTGTTTCATCGGTCAACTTCCGGGCTAACTCCCAGGGCTTAGCTCGCCACATCGTCATGCCAAAATGAGTGAGTATCGCTGCACTGGGTTTTATTTCCTCGATTATCTGCTTTGCTTCAGGAAGAGATAAATGGTCAACAGGAGCCCCAGGATTTAACCTGACCACATTTATAATCAGCAAGTCACCAGTATAATAATGGGGTAAACTGTCGAAATACCTGGTATCAGTAATCCAGGAAAAAGTGTGCCGCGGCGTTCGGAAGACAAAGCCATATGTCTCCACAGGATGGTGATGCTTAATTGGCGTTTCAAAGTAAATATCATCGACCTTATAATGCCCGCCTTCGCTCAGAATTTCTACTTTTTCGGGCTTCTCTTGCAAATAAGATAAGATGACCGGATCTGGATTTAAGGCATCAGCAGGAGCAAAAACAACGCCTCTTTTCTTCATCCCGCCTCCGGTCATAGCCTCAATCATGATATTGATATCTCCACAGTGGTCTAAATGCCGGTGAGATAAAATAATCGCATCCAGCTTGGAAGGGTCGAGCTTCCTTTTGGTAGCTTGAACCAAGCATCCCGGCCCAGGGTCAAGAAGCAGTTGAGTATCACCCAGGCTAAGCCATGCACCGCCGGAAGCTAAAAACTGTCGAGTAACCACAAACCTGGCTCCCGCAGTGCCCAGAAAAGTTATCACATCAGACACTTCAGCCATAGGTCAAGCAATTATAACAGAAGGATTAATTTCTTCGTTAAGTCTGCTAAAATAACTATCTTAGAAATGGCAAACTTAGAGATAGAAATCGCCTCTTTGCTCAGGGAATACCAAGCTAAGACAGGAAGACTACTCACCATAAGCACCGCTGAATCAGCCACAGGAGGCAGGATATCGGATAGGTTGACCAACATTCCCGGCAGTTCCGACTACTTCAAGGGCTCTTTAATAGCCTACAACAATGAGGTTAAGATAAGCGCTCTCGGAATAAAAAAAGAGACCGTAGAAAATTATGGAGCTGTTAGCCCACAAACAGCTATTGAGATGGCTGAGGGTGGTAGAAAACTCCTCGGCACAGATATATGTATTTCCGACACTGGCATTGCCGGACCTTCAGGCGCCACTGCAGAAAAACCTGTAGGACTTTTTTACATTGGTTTAGCCACCGAAGGTAAAAGCTTTAGCAAGGAGCATATCTTCAGTGGGAATAGAGAAGAAAACAAGAGAGCGGCTGCCGAAGCAACATTAAGCCTATTGAAACAATACTTGCAAGAGCAGATTAGCCTGGCAAAGTGAGTTGATAAAACGCCTGAATTGGGAATATATGAAATTATGTACGCTTGACACCTGGCTATGTAATTTTGTAAAATTCGGTGTTTAAGGGAAATTATAACAGGTTGAAATTAAATAAAGGGAGGTTAATAGCATGGTAGGAATCACTTCTTATGGAGGTTACATTCCCTGGTATCGGATGGAGCGCATGACTGCTTACAAAGCTATGGGTTGGCTTAATCCAGCGGCGATACTGCCCGGAGAAAGGTCTATCGCCAACTACGATGAGGATAGTGTAACCATGGCAGTAGCAGCAGCTAGGGATTGCCTAAAGGGTATTGATAAGAAGAAGAAGATAGACGGCTTATATATCGCTACCACCACCTCTCCATACCGACAAAGGGAAGGTGCAGGCATAATCGGCACTGCTCTTAGTCTGCAACCTAGCATCAGGACTGCTGATTTTACCGATTCTACCAAAGCAGGGACAGGAGCAATCCTTTCCGCCTACGACGCCATTAAGGCGGGGTCAGCAAAGAATATATTAGTGTGTGCCTCTGATTTGCGTAAGGAACTCGCTGGCGGCTATCAGGAACAATTGTATGGGGATAGCGCTGCAGCACTGCTTCTTGGAGATACCGATGTAATTGCCAGTATAGAAGGGTCCTATTCCATTTCCTATGATTTTAGCGACTCATGGAGAGCAGACTTTGATGAATTTGAACGTGCCTGGGAAGATAGGTGGCGCCGTGACGAAGGCTATGAGAAGCAATTGACTGAGTCTATCGCCGGGCTACTGACAAAATACAAGTTAAACATTAAGGATTTTGCTAAGATAGTTATTGCCTGTCACTTTGAACGGGCAGGAGTAGCCATAGCCACGAAGCTGGGAGCTGACCCCTCACGGGTCCAGGATTCCATGATGCGCACTATGGGCGACTCTGGCGCCGGTTATCCGCTGGTGCTGCTTGTGGCTGCGCTTGAGGAAGCCAAACCAGGAGATAAGATATTGGTCGTCAGCTATGGAAACGGCAGCGATGCTCTCTTCCTTCAAGTAACCGACCAGATAGAGAAAGTAAGAGACAATAAAGGGATTAAAAAGTGGCTCGCCAGGAAGAAGATGCTCGATAATTACGACAAATACCTGGCATTCCGCGAAGAGATTCCCATGGACAAAGGATTTCGTGGTGAAGAGAGTTCTTCCACTCAGATATCAGCACTATGGAGAGGTCGCAAAAGCTTCTTAGGACTCTGGGGAAGCAGATGCAAGAAGTGTGGCACGCCGATATACCCTATCCAGAGAGTGTGTGTAAACCCTGATTGCGGAGCGATAGATGAGATGGAGGATTATTGCTTTGCCGACAGGAAGGGTACTTTATTTACCTATACTGCCGATTTGCTGGCATATTCTATTAACCCACCAGCGATATACGGGGTATTGGATTTTGAAGGTGGAGGAAGGTTTTGGTTTGATATTGCAGATTGTGCCCCGGAATCATTGAAAGTGGGCATGCCTATGGAGATGACTTTCCGCATAAAATACGTTGAGCATGGGCGGGGGGTTTCCACCTATAGTTGGAAGGCAGCCCCAGTAATGGAATGACAAAAAAGTAATGTAAAGGAGGTTGAAATGGCAGAGGGAATAAAAGATAAAGTGGCAATCATAGGAATGGGTTGCACCAAGTTTGGAGAGAGATGGGATGCTGGCTACAGCGATTTGATTGTTGAGGCGTTCAAGGAATGCTTGGAAGATGCCGGGATAGAGAAAAAAGATATTCAAGCTGCCTGGTTGGGGACTTGCTTTGACGAGCAGTTTTGCGGCAAAAGTGCACTTCCTCTGTCACATACCTTGAAGTTGCCCTTCATTCCAGCAACCAGAGTGGAAAACTTTTGCGCCACTGGTTCTGAAGCTTTACGAGGAGCTTGTTATGCTGTCGCTTCTGGAGCTTACGATATTGCCTTGGCGCTTGGCGTGGAGAAACTAAAGGATTGTGGCTATGGTGGCCTTCCTGAATTCAGACGAC
>MNYD01000024.1 GCA_001872925.1 Dehalococcoidia bacterium CG2_30_46_19
AACTCGTTTTGTTTTGGATTTTTGTCATTTGTGCTTTGGTATTGTTTAGTATTTCGTATTTAGTGCTTAGGATTTTCACTTTCATCTTTTTGTAGTTGCCTGATTCATCAGGTAGAGCCGCCCAATAAATTGGCCAAGTCCATTTTTAAACAGCTTGTTTAGCAACTCTCCTCTGTCATTGCGAGCGAAGCGTGGCAATCTCATGCCCCTCTCTGAGATTGCGGAGCTTGTTCCGAGCGAAACGAGGAATCTCATGCTCCAGTTTGCTTCGGCTATGCCTCGCAACCGCTAGCACTCCTCGCAATGACAAATAAACAACCTCTTTTTAAACAGCCTTAGGAGTTTTATAGCAGCGGGTTATACTTCACCTAGAGCTTGACAATAGTCACTCCATCACCACCTTCTCCCTTCTCACCGGGACGAAAGGATTTGCTTAGCGGGTGGGAAGCCAGAAGTTCTCTGACGATATTGCGCACGGTGCCAGTCCCGAACCCATGAATGATACACACCTCGCTCAGATTAGCCAGACTGGCGTCGTTGAGGTAATTATCAAGCAGCCATTCTATTTCTTCGGCTCGTTTTCCTCGCAGGTCAAGTTCCGCTGAAACTGGACGTCCACGCAACTTTTTCCTCACGGTAATAGATTTTGGAGTGGTGCTGCCATGTGGTGACGCCACCTTTTCTACGGCGTCGAGCCCGAGCCTGAGCTTAGTCATCCCGGCCTGCACTTCAATCTGTCGTGTTTCCGGTGATACTGAGAGCACCGTTGCTTGCAAATCCACTTCTTTTAACCGAACCGTATCACCAACAGAGATGCTGCTCTCATCTATTACCTCCTCATCCGTTTTTACATCTACCTTCGGCTGCCAGACCTCGCTCTTTAGGTGCTCAAGCACGGTAGCTAGCGCCTTTCTGGCTTGCTCAAGGGCAAGCTCCGATTTCTCCTTGCGTAATTCTGACGCAGCGCGGCGGATTTCCTTTTGTAACCCGGCAGCCTCACGAGTAACCTTATCCCGAGCCTCTTGAATGACCTTTCGTTCTTCCGTTTTTAGCAGTCGAAGCTCGGTCTTTAATTCGGTGTTATGCTGCTCCGCTTCATTTCTCTCCCGTTCTAAGTCACGGCGGGTGGTCTCAACTGCTTGTTTTCCGCTAACCAAATCGGCGAGCATGGTTTCCATTTCCTGAGCACCTTTCGATAACATGCCTCTGGCATCGTTGATAATCTCGATGGGTAAGCCCAGACGGGAGGCAGTAGCCAGGGCATTACTCCCGCCGGGGACGCCCATAGTCAGATGATAGGTCGGTGCCAGTGTAACAGGGTTAAAGTCAAGCGAAGCGTTTTGCAGCCCTGGGGTTGTGTATGCGAACGCCTTGAGGTCACTGAAGTGCGTGGTAGCCACGGTCATCGTTCCTCGCGATAGGAAGTGGCGTAAAATAGAGCGAGCTAAGGCAGACCCTTCGGCGGGGTCGGTGTTCGTACCCAACTCATCAAGAAGCACCAGACTCCTTTCCGTAACCCCATTGATGATGCGTATAATGTTGCCTATGTGCCAGCTAAAGGAGGAAAGTGTTTGTTCGATGCTCTGTTCGTCACCGATATCAGCGAATATCCCATCGAAGACCGGGATGCGACTTTCCGCTGCAGCAGGGATAGGGATGCCAGCCTGAGTCATCAAGCTGAGAAGTCCAATCGTCTTAAGTGCTACCGTCTTGCCACCGGTATTAGGTCCGGTAATTACCAGGATAGAGAAATCCCGCCCTATCTCCACAGAAAGTGGCACTGCTTTTCCCATAAGTAAAGGGTGTCTGGCTTCGACGAGTCTGATTATGCCAGCTTGTTCATCCGCGGGTATTTTCCCATTTCCGCTGAAAGTAATGAGGATGGGTTCAGTAGCCCTGGTCTTAATGGCATACCTTGCCTTGGCCAGCGCCAGGTCCAACTCGGCAACCAGAGCTATGCTGTGGCAGAGCTCTGCCTCGTGTATTCCCACTGTAGCACTGAGGTTTTTAAGAATCCTCTCTATTTCACGCGCTTCTTCCATCTCAAGCTCTCGAAGTGTGTTCCCTGGCTCTATGGTCGCCCATGGTTCAACAAATAGGGTGGCTCCAGTATTAGACACGCCGTGAACAATACTTTTTATTTCTCTGCGAAATTCAACCTTTATTGGAATAACATATCTTCCCTCGCGCTCGGTGATAATGGGCTCCTGGATTATCCTGCGCCTCCTGGGTGACCTTATTATATCCTCCAGACTCTGTAGCAACTGCTGGCGTGCCTCTTTCCACTGCTGCCTGACTGCAGCCAGTGTGGGCGAGGCAGAATTCAGCAATTCCCCGGTTGGTGCGATGCATTTGGCGATATCTTTCTCGAGCTGGTGGAGTTCCACAATGCCGTCGGCGATATTCCAGAGCAACGGTAGTTTTTCTGACAACTTTCCCAGAGTGCTGCGCAATTGGCACATAGCAGCTACAGTTTGTCGGATTTCTATGAGAGTTCGAGGCTCAAGGATTTTGCCCCGTGCTGCCAGCGCTACTGCCTTTCGAATATCGAAAACTGTTCCGATAGAAAAATCAGGCTCCAGTGAGAGAAGACGACGCGCCTCGGTCGACTGTCTCAGCAGTAAGGAAATCTGTTCGTAATCCGAAAGTGGTTGAATATCAAGGGCTAGTTCGCGGCTAGCCGAAAATGCAGTAAATCCAGCCAGTATTTCCCTGATGCGAGGGAATTCGAGTATTTCCAGGCTCTTATCATCCACAACAGTAACCTCTGTTTGTCATACAGATTATAGCATGATGCGAGGAGGGCACCCGAGGTTCTCCCGGCTACCCTTGCCATCTCAGGCTGCCGTGTGTTACTAAGAAGAAGCCTGCATGCTTGCTTCACCACCAAGGTCGAGAGCACACTCCACACAGCCAGGGAGTTTGTGATGGTATTCGGTTAATATGGTACTTCGGTCTCACAAGTGCGCTCGTTAAATGAGCTATAGAGGCTATCCGAAAACTAGAATTTTGGCAGTGGGGATGATTTGAATTGAAGGGAGAGGCAGCTATAATGGGAGGCAAAAGAAAAAAGTGATAATAGGTTTGCAGTGCTCTAGCAAGCAAAAGGCAGCTGGCCTTCCCGACAATTTGGCTGAATGTTTCTTATTCGTAGCGCATGTTCCAGTGCGCAGGGTTGAACATTTTAGCGAAAGGTTCACCTGGGTAACCTATGAGCCCCGAACATGTTGCCTTAATGGAACCGATGGCTTAGAATGCAGTACAACAGGCGTAAGGGGAAAACGCTCTAGCGTAAAAAGTAGAGGGAAGGAGGGTAATCATGTCGCTTGTACCAGAGTTTGAGATAGGTTTGTGGAATGCCTGGATCCTCACACTATATCTTCCATTGCATCCTCTTATTATGATGCTAATTGATAAAGTGGTGGGTACCGGGGATATGTTTAAAAAAATGGAGGCTCCTGCTTATAACAAGGCTGAGAAGATAATCAGCATTTTTAGTAACTTTGTTTTGTTTTTTGGACTCTTTATATACTCTGTTTTTCTGCCGTTACAATTAGGGACGATATGGTTTTATATAGGCCTTGCTCTCTGTGTATTAGGGATGATTGCCTGGACGATAGCTATAGTGAATATTGCCAATATCCCGCTCGGTGAGCCGTGGACCAATGGACTCTATCGTTTTTCAAGACATCCCATGACTCTGTCTTCGTTTCTAATATTTATAGGTGCAGGCATAGCTTCGGCCTCATGGCTTTTCTTGCTGCTTTCGGTTGTACTCATAATCTTGTTTGCTATTCTTATAAGTGCTGAAGAACGACACTGCCTTGAGAAATTTGGTGATACCTATCGCAATTATATGGATAGGACTCCAAGATGGATAGGAATAGCGAAGTCCGTAACAGGAGGATAGTTCTACCTCTTAATTCCCGGTTACACCTTAGCAGCCTGCATCAGAGCGAACTGAACGAAAGGGCGGAATGTTCAGCGCTGTGCCGACTTTGCAACCTAATATGTTAGAATAGGCAAGATATTGTGATGGTGAGGGAGCACTATGGACATTAAAATGCTGACAGTATATTTTGTGATTGGCGGAGTTATAGTCTCCGCCGCAACCTATTTTGGGAGTCAGTCAAAGAGTCTGCTTGCTGCATTTATTGCTTTTTTACCCACTATTAGCGTGGTAACTCTCTGCAGCATATACTTTGCTAACGGAACGGAAGCTGCTGTTTCTTATGCCAAAAGTATGCTAATACTATTGCCTCCTTGGGTGCTCTATGTCGTTGCTGTAATCTTTCTTTTGCCGCGTATAGGCCTAGCGGGCTCGCTCATCGTGGGCATCGCAGCCTATTTGGGAATAGCATTTCTAATCATGAGACTAACATAGTCTCGCACTGCTCCAGTGCTCCTGAACTTAACTAAAATCACCTATCTGATTTGACTGGATTAGCCGTGACCTAATGGTTCCCAGTCGCATTGTACAGAAGTCCAAAATGTGTCATTGTGTTAACTTCGTCCTGGCCAAAGCGCTGGTTAAGTGAGCTATAGAGGCTATCCGAAAACTAGAATTTTGGCCGTGGGGATGATTTGAATTGAAGGGAGAGGCAGCTATAGTGGGAGGTAAAAATGAAAAATGATAATAGGTTTGCAGTGCTCTAGCACGCAAAAGGCAGCTGGCCTTCCCAACAATTTGGCTGAATGTTGGATATCGCGTATTAAACAACACTCGGAGGTAAGATTATGAACTTTCTTGAACAACTGGTAAACAATTTAATAGGCCGCTATACTTCAACATGTTGTGTTAGTAATCTTGAATGAATGTAAGATGAGTTAGCAATGCCTTCTGTTGAAGAGGTACTGGAGAAGTTAAAGAGTAATTCTAGGCCTGATCAGTTAGAAGGGATGGCCAGATACGGGATGGCAGTCGAACGAAGATTAGGGGTGTCAATCCCCGACATCAGAAAGATAGCGAAAGAACTGGGGAAGGACAACAAGCTTGCACTTGAGTTATGGAAGACCGGAATAGCTGAAGCAAGAATCATAGCAGCGATGATCGACGATCCTGAGAAGCTGACAGAGGGTCAGATGGAAGATTGGGTGAAGGACATCAACTCTTGGGATGTCTGCGACCAGGTGTGCATGAACCTTTTCGAAAAGACCCCTCTCGCTTGGCAGAAAATCATCGATTGGTCTGAGCGTGAAGAAGAGTTCGTCAAGAGGACTGCTTTCGCGCTGATAGCTTGTCTTGCCTGGCATGATAAGAAGGCGGAGGACGAGAAATTCATCGAATTGTTTCCGGTGATAATACGAGGGGCTGTGGACGAGCGTAATTTCGTGAAGAAAGCCGTCAACTGGGCGCTCAGGAACATCGGGAAAAGGAACCTGAACCTAAACAAAGCTGCAATTAATGCCGCTAAGGAAATTCACCGACTCGACTCGAAGGCTGCTCGCTGGATCGCTTTCGATGCCCTCAGGGAACTGGAGAGCGAAGCTGTCCAGATGAGGCTTAAGAGATGAACAAAAGTAGAAATCGTTCATACACGTAGGTAAGAATATCATGGTGGTCTGGGTCATATTAGTAGTTGCCTTGGTTGCAGTCGGAGTTATATTAACTGGGTGTCAAAGAGTTAGCATTCCACGGCAGGTTAATCTTGAAGGCATAGAAACCTCTGAGGCGATCGAAGCCTATAACCGGATCAATCAATGGCCACAGTTTAAATTTCTGCGGCGCTTGGTCGTGCGTGAATTAAGGAAGTACCATCCCGACGGTGTGATGGTAGATGTTGGCTGTGGACCAGGTTATTTGATCGCAGTCATGGCGAGATCATTTCCACACCTTAATTTTATTGGAGTGGATATCGCGGCAGAGATGGTTCAACAGGCAACTCGCAATCTTTCTTCTCAGGGATTCGGTAAGCGGGTTGAAATTCGGCATGGGGATGTTCAGGAATTGCCATTCGAGGATGGTACTGTGGATTTTGTTGTCAGCACACTGTCTTTACATCACTGGTCACAGCCAAACCAAGCCCTGCAGGAGATTTGCAGAGTCCTTAAGCCACGAGGACAGTTTCTCATATTTGATTTAAGGAGAGATGCCCCGCGGTTCTTTTACTGGCTTCTTCACTTTGCCGAGACATTCGTAGTGCCTACTGCTATGAGAAGTGTTAGGGAGCCAACTGGCTCGGCCCGGGCAGCCTACACACCCGATGAAGCAGAAGCCCTTCTTTCTGGAACGTCATTTCGACAGTGGAAGACCAAGCGAGGGTTTGGCTGGATGTTTATCTGGGGAGGCAAAAATGAAAAATGATAATAGGTCTGTAGTGCTCTAGCAAGCAAAAGGCAACTGGTCTTCCCAACAATTTGGCTGAATGTGCACACGTATATTAGGTTTGCGTTCAGTTTATCTGGCTATTTCAATACCACCAATCTGGCGGAGAGTCAGAACCGTTGGCATACCACCAGTCACTGTAACTAGTCTCACTTCTCCAGAAAGTCCAAGATGCATACATCCCTTCATCTGAAACGGCTATACCTACACCGATATGCTTAATGTGTGGACAAAGTAGCCAAGTTCTATGTTTGGGGCTTCCCATCCAACTGCTAACAATGTCACTCGCTGTGTTGTAATATAAAGAACCTGGACCTCCTCCCCAGCAATTTTCAGCGTAGGGTTCGTACATGGAGGAGTGAAAAAGTTCACCTCGCCTAGCCATTTCTCTGCTGTGTTCCCTTGCTATTTCGTGTAACTCGTCATCCCAGATGAGTGGTGCTATGTCTCGGGATGACCTTTCCGAATTCACGAGTGTAAGAACCTCACGCTCTAGCGTTTCTATCTTGCTTCGTGCTTTCTCTGCTTCTTTTACATTGCTAATGAAAGGTTTAGCCTCATTTACGGCAATGGCAAAACTCATTCCCTCTACTGCCTCACCTACAAATTTAAAAGTTACTATGCCTATCACGTCTCCGTTGAAGTTTATCAACGGACCACCGCTATTCCCTGGATTGATGGCAGCGTCCGTTTGAACATAGCGTACCGAGTCGCTGTAGCGGAGGGCCGAAATTACTCCCCTAGAAATAGTGGCATTACCCTCCAAACCGAGAGAATAACCTACGGCTATGACCTCTTCTCCGCTTTCCAGTCTATCAGAATTACCAAGCGTTACTACTGGAAAATCAAACCCGCTGGCTGTAATCTTGAGAATTGCCAAATCTCGAAGTTCATCTCTGCCAATCACACTACCTCCGTATTGTTCTCCGCTTATAAACGTGATTGTTGCTGATTCGACATCTTCAACAACGTGGTTGCATGTGAGTATGTAACCTGACTTATCAATAACCATTCCTGAACCCATGCCATCCTCAACCTCCACCCTGACCACTGCAGGCTCAACCTTCGCTACAGCACTAGTTACATCCCCCTGTGCCGGGCCGGTCTCCTTAAGGAATTCGGCGACCTTTCCAGCTTGAGTTGTAATAACATCCAAGGAAGTATCCTTGTAGGTGGCTAGGGGTTCAATGCCTGCAAAAGCACATATCAGAGTAATTCCCACTACTGAAAAAAACACTAGCTTGAAACTGGGTTTTATCCGTTTATATTTTCGGCTACGCAATACTGAAATAATCCAGATTAGGAATCCAATCTCTAATAGGAGCGTTACGGTACCTGATATCGGATCACTTTGGTGGGTAAATAGGAGGTAACCAGTCCAAGTTGCCAACCCTAAGCCGGCAATAACTAGGAGACTTAGAAATAGCTTACGAATCTTCATAAACCTTGACCTATACTCGATCGCATCCCTTAGGGCTAAACCAGCTATAATCAGTCCTCCGGCAAGAACCAAAATACCCCATGTGTTTGGTGCCCCCCAGATACCAAGCAAAATTGATACTCCAACAATGACGATAATAGCTCTAACAATATTTACCGCCAGTATGGTGGCAGGTTGGGGAGCTTTTACTTTAGCCAAATAAGACCTCAGTTTAGGTAAATAAAGATTGACCATCTTTTCACTTAGGCTAATAGCTACCCATATTAGGGAGAAAACAAACAGGCTGGCTATTATCTTGCCAGCTATCGTTGTGGCTTCTGATGGTAATGCCGAAATTTGAATAGCTATATAAGCGCCTAATAAAAGGAACCAGTGTAGGAAAGGGTTACGTGTCTTCTCAATAACTAATTGTCTTCCTTCCCACTTCGTCTTGAGTAGCCACTGGTTGAAAGCATCATAGGCAATCCTTCTAAGCCACAGACCAGCGACCCAGAAGGCAACGAAGACCAACACTGGGATAGCTACTGCGAGCCAATTGTCGTTTATCCACTCAATTAACTGAATCATTATGCTTGCTTACTCCCGCTACTGCTAATTATAAATCCACCAGTGGAAAATAGAGAATTACACTCCCCTTAAATGACTCACACTCTACATTCCTCAAATCTAGGCCCAGCTTACATAATTCGCTTTCAGTATAAATGAGGTAGGCGTTAGATACCAGACCATAGTCGACAAGAGGGTTAACTTTGGGGATAACAAAGATGTTATCCTACCTCTGGCCAGCATTCTGACAGTTTGTATAATCAGGAGTGTACATTCCACTCTTCATTGACCTCTTGACAAAGTTTGAAACTTATGATAATCTTTTGATAAACTATAGTGTATAATAGATGAAGGAGGCTGAAATGGAAGAAACAGGTATAGTTATAAGGTGCATGTACAATAATCAAGGTTGGAAAGCGCCTTGCATTAAGCCTGGGGAAGACCCGGAATGTGAGCTGTGCTTTAATCCACTCGTGGGGATTAGGCCACCAAAACGAGGCGATAAAATCTGCTCTGGTCATTGTTGGGAACGCTATATATGTACCGATTACAGGTGGGGGTGTTATCCCAAAGGTAACACCTTTGCCCGAGCTTACAAAGGAATGAAGGTATTCTTTGTCTACAAGCACTTTGCGGGTGACTATACAATCTGGGGCACTACCATAGTGGTCAGCGTAGATTCGAAGCCCATGCAGACCGGTAAGGACTTTGAAGACGGCCATAAATTTATCCACTTTGAGCCTTTTGAACAGTTGCCAAAGGAAGAATGGGTATCAGGCCTATCTGATAAGCAGTTGGTTGGTGCAGAGTGGCGTCAGGGCCGTTTTCGTTATATAAATAGAGATCAGGAATTACACCTAGAAAAGCTAATCAAAGGGGAAACATCTGAAATAACTCAAGGCGGCGCAATTACCACCCTACCATCAGGTACATCTATCTTGAATATTGAAGTGAGCCCACACATCAACGAAAGGCTAGAAGAAATAGCCCACCAGGAGGGCAGACAGAAAGATGAGATTATTCGCGAAGCTATTGCAGAATGGTTAAAGGAAAGAGAGAGGTGAGAAAGGTTATCTTCTAAACGAGATAGGTGAGTCTTTGCGTGCTGTGTTTGAGGTCGACGATGAGGAAGAGGACGCCACCTAGAATCCATAGTCAACAATCTGACGTTCTGTTCAATTCGAGAAACGACTCGATGATTTCATAGCGATATATCCAAAAAGCGCAGTGAATTTTGTCATTAGAACATAGGTAGGCTCTGGTAGAAGATAGGCACTCCTCAATTGGCAATGTTGCTTGCAATTATATAAGTATGTAGAATGACAATTAGAGTGCCTCAAAGCGTAAGGGTAACATCGCACAAGACCATTTGAGTCCTCTGTATGAGAGACTTGCAATGGACAAGCTCAAAGAAGCGATCTATCTAGCAACGTCAGGGAGACTTGAGGAAGCCAAAAAAGGCTTCGAAGAAATCCTGCTTGAAGATCCCAAGAATGCCGATGTCTTATATAACCTAGGGATGTGTTTTACTGACCTAGGCCAGCCGCACAAAGCTGTGATAGTTTTAAAGAAATCCATAGAATATAATCCTAAACATTCCAACTGTTATGTAGCCCTTGGTTACGCTTACACCAGCTCTTCTATCGCCTGT
>MNYD01000096.1:0-17896 GCA_001872925.1 Dehalococcoidia bacterium CG2_30_46_19
AAGAGAGAAGAGACTCCCCATCATCGAAGAGACACTGCGATTTATCGCACAGAAGATACAGGATAACGTCTACCAGCTTGAAGGCGCTCTAACATACCTTGATGCCTATACCAAGTTAACCGGACTTAGCTTAACTCCACAAATAATCACCAAATTACTAACACCTAATAAAAGCATCGATGATTGTAAACTAATAGTGCAAACAGTAGCCGATTATTTTAATTGTCCGCTAGACCAATTGCTAGGCAGAAAGAGGGATAGGGAGACTTCTTTAGCACGCCAAATTGCAGCATATCTTCTGCGAGAGGAGGGAAATTACTCCTTCGTCGAGATTAGCAAAGTATTGGGTAATAGGAATCATGCCACAATACTCTATGGCTATAAAAAAATAACTAGTGAATTGAATGCTAATCCTAAGCTGAACAGGCAAATCAATGAAATTAAACAAAAAATTGATAATTTTTATTAATAACCTGTGAATAACTTATTAAAAACTTGAGAGTCATTTATAAATTCCCCTTCGTTAAACTTCCCCTTATGTCATAGGATACATTACTATTATCACTAAAAATAAAGGTAGATAGTTATAATTATAATATGTTTTAATAACTTAGTGGTGAATCTATGAAGGTAGGGGTTTTAGGAGGCACATTTGACCCTGTTCATATAGGACATCTTATTATTGCTGAAGGAGTGAGAGAAGAATTAGGGTTGGATGAAGTTCTTTTTGTGCCTGCGGGGCAGCCTTGGCTTAAGGTAGACCATAATATTACACTGGCGGTTCACCGTATAGAGATGGTGCGTCTAGCTATTAGCCGTAACCCTCACTTCAAACTGAGCGAAGTAGAGGTGGAGCGCTCCGGACCATCGTATACTATAGATACCATGATGGAGCTCAGGAATCGGTTAGGTGCTCAGGTGGATTTGTTTTTTATCTTTGGGTGTGATGCCCTAGCTCAGTTTCCCCAGTGGAAGGAACCGAAGAAGCTAATCGAACTATGCAAGTTAGCCGTTGTGCCCAGAGTAAATTTGGTGAAACCAAATTTAAAGGATTTAGAGAGTTCTATTCCGGGGGTGAGTGACAGGGTCAGTTATGTTGCTACCCCGATAATTGATATTAGTTCTTCGCAAATTAGAGGACGTCTCGCTCGAGGGTTATCAATTCGCTATTTTGTGCCTGATAAAGTAGAGAAATATATTGCAAATAATCGGTTATATCGCGGGTAGCACGGTTCTATTTAGATGTCCAGGTTTCTGACGCTTTGTGCGTGAGCTTGAATAAAGCTCTTACGTGGGGCTACCTCGGGTCCCATTAGCAGGGTGAATATATGGTCTGCAGCCATAGCGTCTTCCAAGGTTACTTTCAGCAGCGTCCTGGTCTCGGGATTCATGGTTGTTTCCCATAGTTGTTCAGGGTTCATTTCCCCCAGTCCCTTATAGCGTTGTATTTCGGATTTAGTATTCCCTAGTTGTTTGAGCACTTCTTCTTTTTGTTGCTCAGAATAAATCCAGAATGATTGTTTACCAGCCTGGATGCGATAGAGAGGAGGTTGGGCGAGGTAAAGGTATCCGTGGGTGATTAGCTCTAACATGTAGCGATGGAAGAAGGTGAGCAACAGGGTGCGGATATGAGCGCCGTCGACATCAGCATCGGTCATAAGGATTATTTTGTGGTATCTAAGCTTGGAGAGGTCAGGTTGTCCATCAGTATTTGCTCTCAAAGCGGTGACCACAGCTCTTATCTCTTCGTGTTGCACAATCTTATCTTTAGTGGCTTTCTCCACATTAAGTATTTTGCCTTTAAGGGGGAGGATAGCCTGGAATCGGCGGTCGCGCCCCTGTTTGGCTGAACCACCGGCTGACTCACCTTCAACTAAGTAAAGCTCGCATAAGGATGGGTCTTTTTCGGAACAATCGGCCAGCTTTCCTGGCAGGACTGCTATTTCGAAGCTGCTTTTCTTAAATACGAGCTCACGTGCTTTACGTGCTGCTTCCCTTGCTTTAGCGGCAATGAGGCATCTGCCGATAATTGCCCTTGCATCGTCTGGGTGTTGCTCCAGATAAAGGGATAAGCCATTGGCAACCACAAATTCAACTTGGCTTTTTACTTCAGGATTGCCCAGTTTTGCCTTAGTTTGCCCCTCAAACTGAGGCTGGGGTAGCTTTACGCTGATAACTGCTACCAGTCCTTCACGGACATCGTCCCCGGTTAGGTTAGCCTCGATATCTTTGATAAATTTATTGTTCCGTGCATAATCATTCAAGACGCGGGTCAATGCGGAACGAAACCCAGTAAGGTGACTGCCTCCATCTCTGGTGCTAACACAATTGGCAAAAGAGAAAGTGGACTCTATGGGGCTATTGTTGTATTGCAAGGCTATCTCAATGGCGGTGCTGTTGGCTGAATCCTTTAATAAGATGGGCTCAGGATGTATAACCGTCCTATTTTTGTTTAGCCGGGAGATTAAAGTAGCGATACCGCCTTCGAAGTAAAACGTTTTTTCTACATTACTGCGCTCGTCTCTAACTGCTAACTCCACTCCACTATTCAAAAAAGCCAGTTCTCTCAGCCGCTGGCAAATTATGTTGAAGTCGTAGTCGATATCTTCAAAGATCAACTCATCGGCGAGGAAGGTAACTTTAGTGCCGGTATCTTGAGCATCTCCGATGAGTTCTATATCTCCTGTGGGAATGCCTCGCTGATATTCTTGCTGATATGTCTTTCCTTCCCTTCTAACCTCGATTTTAAGCCAGGCAGATAGAGCATTCACCACCGAAGCGCCAACGCCGTGTAATCCGCTTGATATGTGATAAGCAGTTCCCCCAAACTTCGCCCCAGCGTGTAGGTGGGTCATCACTGCTTGTAAAGCGGTAATATCCGTATCCGGGATAATGTCAACAGGGATGCCTCTTCCGTTATCCACCACGGTGATGCTGTTATCTTGATGAATGGTCACCTCAATTTGGTCACAAGAACCAGCCAGTGCTTCATCTATGCTGTTATATACTATTTCATAGAGGAGTTGATGCAGTCCTCCGCGGTCGGTGCTGCCAATATACATCCCAGGGCGGAGGCGGACTGCTTCTATCTCGTCCAGAATCTGGATATCTTCAGCGCGATAGTCGTTATTTGGTTTGTTGCTCAGCTTATCTTGTGCCATATCTGATTGGGTTTCATCTAACTAAGGGGAACACTGGAACTCTAAGTGACTAATTTGCCGGGATACCATATTTGTGTGTTTATTATAGCACATCTATGAATAGAAAGCTATATTTTGTGCTTGTTCTTATCTCTTTTTAATTAACCTTGCTATTTCACTTAAGGAGATGTTTTTTTGTTCTCCGCTCGCCATGTCTCGCAATACCGCTGTTTTATTTTCCACCTCCCTTTCTCCGATGATAACAGTATATTTGACGCCTAGCGAATTAGCCTGTCTCAGTTGACCTTTTAAACTCTTGTCTCCAATAGCCTGGATGGCAGCGATGCCTTCGTGGCGTAATCTGGAAACAAGTTTTATTGTCTCTAATTTGGCTTCTGCTCCGAGATAGGCGACATAAACAACAGGTTCAGGGAGGGGAGGGATAGCTATGTTCTGGTCTTTTAAGGTAATAATAATCCTTTCTATGCCAGCGGCAAAGCCAATTGCTGGGGTGGGCTTGCCCCCTAATTCCTCAATGAGATTATCGTAGCGGCCACCTCCGACAAGGGCGATTTGTACTCCTTCCCCTTCAGGCTTAGCTTCAAAGACTGTTCTGGTATAATAATCCAGTCCACGGACTAGCCTGTGATTTAGTTGGCAAGCTATCCCCAGTTCAGTTAGATATTTTTGGACGCTTTGGAAATGTGTCTGGCATTCGGAGCACAGATAGTCCGTGATTTTTGGTGCTCCTGCTATTATTTCCTGGCAAGAGGCTTCCTTGCAGTCGAGAAGTCGCAGGGGATTTCTGGCTAATCTGACCTTACAGTCGGGGCATAATTGGTTCTTGAAAGCCACATAATATTTCTTTAATGCCTCTACATAGGCAGGCTGACATTGTCGGCAGCCAATGCTATTTATTTCAAGGGAAAGTCCCGAAAGCCCCAGTGAAGATAAGAAACGATGCATCAGCTCTATCACCTCGGCATCGAGGGCAGGGTCAGCATCACCTATTGCTTCAACGCCAAATTGATGGTGTTGGCGGTAGCGTCCTGCCTGAGGGCGCTCGTATCGGAAGGCAGAGGTAACATAATATAGTTTTACCGGCTGCGGTAAATTAAACAGTCCATGTTCAAGATAAGCGCGACAAATTGGCGCAGTTCCCTCCGCAGTTAAAGCCAGCTCCTGCCCACTTCTGTCCTTAAAGACATACATTTCCTTGATGATGTCTGTGCCATCAGGTGCGGCGTGGGCAAAGAGTTGGTAATCTTCAAAAACAGGTGTGCTAATAGGCTGGTAACCGTAAAGTTGACAGAGGTGGGCCGCTTTTTCCTCGATATAGCGCCAGTAAGTCCTTTCTTGGGGTAAGATATCCCTTGTGCCACGAGGTGCTTTGAACAAAGAAACTCCTTTTCTTATAGGATACAGGATACAAAAGAGTGAGAAGGATGTAAAGGAATTTGCCTTGTTTTTGGTATTTAAGGTATGATGAATTTAATGGAAGAGGCGCAGTTTTTAGCCAAAGTGAGAGCATACCTGCCAGAAGAACAGGTAACACTGATTGAGAAAGCCTATAATTTTGCTCGTGAGGCACATCAAGGGCAATTGCGGAAATCAGGAGAGCCTTACCTGGAACATCCTCTTGGTGTAGCGATGATTTTAGCTGAGCTTCAGTTTGACGCCGCTACTCTAGCTGCCGCCTTGCTGCACGATGTCCCTGAGGATTGTGGAGTCTCAATGGATGAAATCAAGATTAACTTTGGTGATGAAGTAGCTAAATTGGTATGGGGCACCACGAAATTGAGTAGGTTGTCAAAGCCAGTTTATGGAGGTGCAGCTAAGAGAGAGCTTCAGGTGGAAAATCTGCGCAAGATGCTTGTAGCCACTGCGGAGGATTTAAGGGTTATATATATAAAATTAGCTGACCGGTTACATAATATGCGCACTCTTGGAGTTTTGCCGCGGGGGAAACGCCTCGCTATTGCTCAAGAGACTTTGGAGATATACGCTCCGCTAGCACATCGTCTGGGTATACGAAGCGTAAAATGGCAGTTAGAGGATTTGGCTTTTCGTTATTTGGAGCCCCGGCAATATCATCGAGTTGCTCGTTTGGTAGCTTCGAAACGAGAGGAAAGGGAAGGCTTTGTAAACGAGGCTATCCACGCGTTAAGCGAGGAATTGAACAAAGCTGGTGTAGAGGCAGCAGTTTCCGGCAGGCCTAAGCATGTTTATAGTATCTATCGGAAAATGGGGAAATATGCTTCGCAGGGCAAGGATTTTGGCGATATCTATGACCTTTTTGGCGTGCGTATACTGGTTAATTCAGTTTCAGACTGCTATAAGGCTCTAGGAATAGTTCACAGTTTTTGGCACCCGCTACCTGAAGAATTTAATGATTTTATTGCTAATCCCAAGGGGAATGGGTATCAGTCTCTACATACCACGGTAATATATCGTGGGAGGCCACTAGAGGTGCAAGTTCGAACTTATGAAATGGACCAAATTGCTGAGCATGGATTAGCTGCCCATTGGCATTATAAGGAAGGGAAAAAAGAAGGGGAGTCTTTTAAGGGGGTAGACTGGCTGCCTCAGCTGGTTGAGTGGCGAGATGAGGTTGATAGCAAGGAATTTTTGGAATCCGTCAAAACCGATATTCTCGCTGAGCAAGTATTTGTTTTTACTCCTAAAGGCGAAATAAAGGAATTATCCAAAGGGGCAACGCCTTTGGATTTCGCATTTCGCATCCATACCGATATGGGTTATCGTTGTATGGGGGCAAAAGTAAATGGGCGATTAGTGCCCTTGAACTATAACCTCAATAATGGTGACGTGGTGGAAATTATTGTCGCTAAGGGGGAAAAGGGTCCCAGTCTGGATTGGCTAAATCCTGAACTTGGCTATGTTAAAACCTCTCATGCACGGGCAAAAATCCGCCAATGGTTTAAAAAGCAAGACAAGGCTCAAAGCATTGAGGTGGGAAAGCAATTTCTGGAGCGGGAACTTAAGAAATCGGGTGTTACCCTCCCAAGCGTTGACGAAGTGGCACCGCTATTTGGTTTTAAAAACGGGGATGACTTTTTTGCTGCCATCGGGTCTGGCAGCCTTAATCCCTCTCAAATAATAGCAAGATTAACCGTAAGTGAAGAACAGCCTGAAGAACTGGTCGAAGTTCATCCTTCCAGAAAGGTTAGTTCGGCAAGCATTAAGGTGCTAGGTATGGGCAATCTGGTCACAAATCTGGCAAATTGTTGCCATCCCTTGCCAGGGGATAAGGTTCTCGGTTATATTACTCAAGGTCGAGGTATCACCGTGCATCGTCGGGATTGCCCTAATATAATTAATGAAGTGGAGAAGGAGCGACTGATTGAGGTGGATTGGGGTGATGTGGAGCAAACTTACCCGGTGGCTATTCAGGTTGACGCCGGGGATAGGGTAGGCTTGGTTCGGGATATTAGTGCTATCATTGCCAGCGAAGGGGTGAATATCACTGATGTTAATATGGCGGACCATGATGACATTACCTCGTTAAAGTTTAGTTTGGAAGTAATGGGTGCTGCTCAATTAGGTAACTTGATATCTAAGATTTACTCAATTTGGGGTGTAATAAATGTGAGAAGAAAAGGAGAAGTGAATGTCCAGAGGTAAAATGGCTACCAGAACGGCTCGAGTTGCGGAGAAAAGGAGGTTACGGAATAGCGCAGTAAAAAGTAGGATGAAGACTGCTATTGGTAAAACGGAGAAGGTTATTGCATCTGGGGATATGGAGTTAGCGCAAAAAGAGATGATAAAGACAGTAAGCAGTGTAGATAAGGCGGTAAGTAAAGGGGTTATTCATCTCAATAAGGGTGCCAGACTCAAATCTCAGCTAACAAGGGGATTAAATCAGGCAATATTGAAAGAGAAGGGGGGTTAGTTTTTTGGCTGCTAAAGCTCTTTCCAGAAAGCAAAAACAGGTTATAAACTTTATTCGCCAGTATTTGCGTGATAATGGTTATCCTCCTAGCGTCAGGGATATCGGTAGGGGATGTAATATAAGTTCTACCTCTGTGGTAGTTTATAATCTGAATAAACTGGAGAAAGCAGGTTATATTCGGCGTCAAAGCGATATATCGCGGGGTATTGAGCTTTTAGATAAACGCCCTGGGAGAAGGCTTGTTTATATACCTATAATAGGAGAGATAGCCGCTGGTGAGCCTATTCCTGTGCCTGATTCTGCTACAAGTACTGTTACCTCCGATGAAGGGCTGGAGGTAAGCAAGGGCTTAATTCAAAGGGAAGGCAATGTTTATGCCCTTAAGGTGAAGGGTGAATCCATGGTGGATGCCTTGATAGGGGATGGGGATATCGTGTTATTGAATTACATAGATAATGTTGAGGAAGGTAACATGGTGGCAGTCTGGCTCAAAAAGGAGCAAGAAATTACCCTAAAAAAATTATTTAGAGAGGGAGAGCGTGTTCGTCTTGAGTCGGCAAATAGCCACATTAGCCCTATTTACACTTCCGCTGATAATATTGATATCCAGGGGAAGGTAGTTGCGGTTATCAGACGCATGTCATAAAAATCACGTCTTCACAGGTTTATTTGCCCACCAGCGTATACCACTCAGCGTATTTAGGATTTCTTCCCAGTATTACTTGACTGAACAGTTTTTGTAATTCAGCGGTTATTTTACCGATTTCACCTGTGCCTATTGTGCGATGGTCAATTTCAATGATTGGGGTGATATGAGCTGCAGTGCCACTGAAGAAGCATTCTTCGGCAAGGTAGAGTTCGCTTCTATCAACAGTTCTCTCTATGGTATCTATGCCCAGTTCATTTTTGGCTAGCTTCATAATTGTATCTCTGGTGATTCCAACGAGGATATTATCGGATGAAGGGGGCGTGACTAGCTTGCTATCGATAACCAAAAAGATATTTTCGCCACTTCCCTCGGAGACATGTCCATCATGGCTCAATAATATCGCTTCATCATAGCCATTTTCACACGCCTCGGTCTTGGCTAGCGCGCTGTTAACATAGATACCGCAGATCTTCCCTCGGGCGGGTATCATGGTGTCGTCAACCCGACGCCATGATGATGTACCGCAACGAACGCCATTTTGAGTATCAAGATAAGCAGGAAGCGTGGTCACAATAATCAGAAAATCATCCTCTAAGTTGTGCAGGCGAACCCCGATAGCTTCAGAACTCTTATATGCCATGGGTCGGATGTATACATCTTCATGGTAATTGCTTCTCTCCACACTCTCTACGGTTAATTGACATAATTCATCAAGGGAATAAGGCAGGCTGATTTTCAACAAGCGACAGCCATTAAGCATGCGTTTGTAGTGGTCTCTGATTCTGAAGAGGCAAAATCTTTCGTATTCGCTATCCCAGTTTCCCCGAATGCCCTCAAAGCAGGCGGTGCCATAATGGAAAGCATGAGTCAGGATTCCAATTTTGGCTTCCGCTAAAGGCATGAACTGTTTTTTAAAAAAAGCATAAGGCGGCATTTTTCTCTCCCTTCGGTAGTTTGGCTCAATTATACTTTTGTCTAAAGCTAAAGACAAGCCTCCTGTCGCCTCGCTTTGCTTGGAGCTGCGGCTTAAGGTAATGGTTAAAGGTTCTTAATAGGGATGTCGTTACCTCTTTTTATCGATGTTGCACTGTATTTCCTTCGGATTTGGGCGATAGCATTGTCCAGACGCCTCTGTTTTTCTGTACGAAACTCCGTAGGATCAAATAATGGGAGCTGTTTCTCTCTGCCAGTCAGAGTTGATACTTTAATACCAATGAGGCGGATTGGTTTTTGTCTCTCCCGCAGGGTTTTGTTCAGCAATTGCAGGGCGGTGGTGAAGATAACCTGGGTGGCGTTGCTAGCCTCTGTTAAGCTAACCTGACGAGTGATTGTTTCAAAATCAGCATATCGGAGTTTTATAGCGATGCAACCTGCCTGTTTATTTCGAGAGCGCAGCCCGTCACTAAGCTCATTACATAATTCCCGCAAACTAGACTCAAGGAAATGTCGGTCTAAAGTATCATGGGCGAAGGTAATCTGGTGATTGATAGATTTAGGTTCACTGGGCAGTTCTACTAATCGGTCATCTATGCCATTAGCATAACGATGCATTGCTATTCCCGACATTCCAAAGGTTTTCCTTATTTCCTCCAGAGGACACGAAGCTAGCTCGCCTATGGTAGTTATGCCCATTTCCTTTAGTGCCTGTTCTGTTTTCTTGCCCACGCCAGGCAATTTAGATACCGGAAGGGGGGTTAAGAAATCTCGTTCTTTACCCGGAGCTATCTCCAGTAACCCGTCAGGTTTGCACAAGTCTGAGGCAATTTTGGCTATTACTTTGCATGCAGAAATGCCTACCGAGGCAGTGAGATTTAGTTCCTTATTTATGCGTTCTTTTATTGCCGATGCCATTTGCTCGTGGGAATGGTAAGGTTGTTGGTATTCAGTGACATCAAGATAAGCTTCATCAATCCCCAGCGGCTCAATAATGGGAGAGAAATCAGTCAGGATTTTCATAAACTTAGCTGATGCTTGTTGGTAGCGGTTAAAGTTGACTTGCAGGAAGATGGCTTGAGGACAAAAGCGGCGAGCTTGGGACAAAGGCATGCCAGCATGGATGCCGTAAGGGCGTGCTTCATATGAAGCGGAGGACACGACGCCACGACGGTTTGGGTCTCCGCCCACAACCACTGGTTTCCCCTTCAGCTCTGGATTGTGAACCTGCTCCACAGAGGCAAAAAAGGCATCTAAGTCAATGTGGAAAATACAGCGAGCCATGGCTAAATTATAAGCTAGCTATGAAAAGCTAGCAATATCGGTTACTTTTTATGTGATTTAACATATCGCCCTTCGGTTACATATTAGATGATTTAATTCGGAATATTGAAAGAATGCCTAAACAATGCTAGATTTAGGAGCTGAGACTTAAATTAGGAGGTTAGTTATGTCTAATGGAGAGACGGCCTTGGAAAAACTTGAATGGATGAAGAAGGAAGAGGAGAGGCTAAAAGGCATGGGGGGAGCAGAGAGGATAGAGGAACAACATGGGAGAGGAAAGTATACGGCCAGGGAGAGGATTGAGAAGCTCTACGATCCTGGGACTTTCCTTGAAATTGGCTTATGGTGCAAATCTGAATCCCTGGCGTATGATTTGTATAAAAGGGAAATACCAGCGGACGGTGTAATAGCGGGATACGGAAACATCAATGGGTGGCCTGTTTACGGTTTCTTTCAAGATTTCACCGTTATGGGTGGCACGCTTGGCAGAAGGCATGCAGAAAAGATGTCTAGGGTATTGGATGAAGCGGCCAAAGCAGGTTGTCCCGTATTATACGTTGCTGACTCCGGTGGAGCCAGAATACAAGAAGGGGTTGATGCGCTCTCTGGCTATGGAGACATGTTCTACAGGAACACTTTATATTCGGGTGTTATCCCCCAGCTCTGTGCCATTGTAGGTCCCTGCGCTGGAGGGGCTGTTTATTCACCAGCGTTGATGGATTGTATATTCACCGTGGACAAAATAACCCAAGCTTTCATTACCGGGCCAGGAGTAGTAAAGGCAGTTTTGGCTGAGGAAGTTGAGCCGGAAGAACTTGGCGGCGCTAGAGTCAATTGTGAGAAAAGCGGAAACGGAACGTTCTTTGCTAAGGATGAGGATGAGTGCATTGAACAAATAAAAACCTTGCTCAGCTATTTGCCGTCAAATAACAGGGAGAAACCACCGAGGGTTGAAACCCATGACCCCCAGGACAGAATTGAGCCAAAGTTAAGGGAAATAGTGCCCGCTCGGTCTACAGCTCCCTATGACATGAAGCAGGTTCTTAGATTAGTAGTAGATAACGGAGTAATTTTCGAGTGGCAGGCAAGATTTGCCAGGAACATCATAACTTGTTTTGCCAGAATGAATGGGGATACTGTAGGGATAATAGCAAATCAGCCGATGCATCTTGCTGGTTCTCTGGATATAGACTGCTGTGATAAAGCCTCCAGGTTTATCAGGTTTTGTGACGCATTCAATATATCCGTATTGAATTTTGTTGATGTTCCAGGATACTTGCCTGGGACGCAACAGGAATGGGGTGGGATAATAAGGCATGGTGCCAAGATGCTTTATGCCTACTCCGAGGCAACAGTGTCTAAGATAACTATAATTACCAGGAAAGCATATGGAGGTTCTTATTTAGGCATGTGCTCTAAAGATTTGGGCGCAGACATAGTCTTCGCCTGGCCCACAGCTGAGATGGCAGTAATGGGGCCAGAAGGCGCAGTAAATGTTATCGAGGCCAAAACAATAAAAGAGGCAGAAGACCCTGCCCAGAAACGAGCGGAGTTGATAAGGGAGTATAAGGAGAGGTTTGCCAATCCATATCTGCCTGCGTCTAAGTTGCATATAGATGCTATTATAGATCCGGCGGAAACAAGGTTTCATGTGTGCCGGGCGCTGAAATTGTTCTGGGGCAAGGAAGTAAAGTTGCCGGCGAAAAAACACGGCATAATGCCCACCTAGGACAAGAGAAGCGCTGAATGTTAATATCATCCTAAAAACTGGGAATCGCTTATTGGCCAGATGGCGTTTATAACTTGGTCACAGCAAATAAAAAAAGCTTTAAGGATAATGGTGCAGTCCTAGATGGGGAAAACTTTAGCCGAAAAAATCCTGCGAGATAAATCGCAGACCGATGCTATGGCAGGCGATATTGTCCTTGCCACCGTAGACCTGGTGTTCGTTCAGGATACCACAGGACCCCTGACGATAAAGCAATTTGAGGATAGTGGCTTTGCGGCTATAGCCGAACCGGAAAAGGTAGCGATTTTCCTTGACCACGCTGCCCCCAGTCCTAGCCAGCAGACTTCCAACGACCATATTCTTCTGCGGCACTTTGCCAGGGAAACAAATTGCCATATTTACGATGTCGGGAACGGCATATGCCACCAGTTAGTGGCGGAACTTTTCGCCAATCCCGGTGACATTATTGTTGGCGCTGATTCTCACACTGTTACCGCAGGTGCTTTATGCGCTTTTGCCACTGGCATGGGGTCCACCGACATAGCTATAGCCATGGCACTGGGCAAAACCTGGTTCCGTGTGCCAGAAACTTTCCTGATTAACCTCATCGGCTCTTTCTCTAAAGGGGTCTATGCCAAAGACCTGATTCTATACCTCATTGGTCAGCTTGGGGCTGATGGCGCTACCTATAAAGCTCTGGAATTTGGTGGTGAATCCTTAGCTGGCTTGAATATGTCACAGCGTCTCACCATAGCTAACATGGCTGTAGAAGCGGGCGCTAAAGTGGGCCTATTCCCAAGCGATGAAATCACCCAGGGCTTTCTTTCCTCACAGGGACGCAGCGCTAGCTATAAACCACTTTATCCCGACGCCGATGCTAATTATGAGCGAATCATGTCCATAAATCTCTCCCAACTTGAGCCGATGGTTTCCTTCCCCCACTCTGTGGACAATGTCCACTCTGCCCGCGACGCAAAAGGAATCAAAATCCAGCAGGTATTCATCGGCACCTGCACCAATGGACGTCTTGAAGATTTAGCCGTTGCTGCCAGTATTCTCCAGGGCAAGAGAAGATATCCCGATACCAGGCTCCTTATTGCCCCGTCTTCACGGCAGGTGCTCCTACAAGCTATAGAGAAAGGCTATATTCACAGCTTGGTCGAAGCTGGAGCAGTTATTCTCCCTCCGGGCTGTGCTGCTTGCCTCGGTTTACACCAGGGTGTATTAGGCGATGGAGAGGCTTGCCTTTCCACCGCCAACCGCAATTTTAAGGGACGAATGGGCAATCCCAAAGCTATGCTATACTTAGCTAGCCCGGCTACTGCTGCTGCCTCAGCGATAACGGGCGAAATTACCGACCCCAGGGAGGTTATCATTGACTGAATGTCATTGCGAGCGCAGCGAAGCAATCTCTTCGCCTTTGAAGGGAGAGGATTAAGGTGAGGGTGAAAATGCCTGAAACAGTGCTCAAGGGAAAAGCTATCAAGCTAGGGGACAATGTCTCCACAGACGACATTATCCCCGGCAGATTTGCCCACCTGAGGAGCAACCTACCTGAGCTTTCCAAACATATCTTTGAAGACCTCGTTCCCGATTTTGCCTCCAGGGTGCATCAGGGCGATTTCCTGGTGGCCGGCGGGAATTTTGGTTTAGGTTCCAGCCGAGAACATGCCCCTTTGGTAATCAAAATGTCGGGAATAGCTGCCATTCTGGCTAAATCGGCAGCTCGCATTTTTTTCAGAAACGCTATCAATCAAGGCTTACCGGTATTGCTCTGCGATACCGCCCAGATTAACGATGGAGACCAGCTTGAGATAAACTTAACCGAAGGAGTGATAACCAATCTGACTTCCAATAGTAGACTTACGTCGACTAAAATACCACCATTGATGTTTGCCATACTTAAGGAAGGAGGGCTTATCCCTTATATCAAAAAGCATAAGGATTTTGAACTTTAGTGAACGTCATTCTGAGCTACACTTCCTCTCCCTGGACGGGAGAGGATTAAGGTGAGGGTGAAGATCATGCAACGTAGAGTAACTTTCATCCCCGGCGATGGCATAGGGCCCGAAGTAGCCGAGGCCACTCGAAGGGTATTAGAGGCAACTGGAGTCCAATTCCAGTGGGATGTCATCACTATAGGCTCCAAGGCCCAGGAAATGTTCGGCACGCCGCTTCCTGATGCTGCTCTGGATTCAATAAGGAAAAATAAAGTTGCCTTAAAAGGTCCGGTGACCACCCCCATCGGTAGCGGGTTTAGAAGCGTTAATGTCGCGCTGCGCAAGAAATTGGACCTTTACGCCTGCCTTCGCCCATATAAAATCTACCCTGGTATACCTACACCGTTTAAAGATGTAGATATAGTGGTGGTCAGGGAAAATACCGAAGACCTCTACTCAGGGATAGAATTTGCCAAGGATAGCCAGCAGACCGTGGAGTTACTGGATTTCGTCTCCAAAGCCACCGGAGACAAAATAAAGAAAGACTCTGCAGTGAGTTTGAAGGTCATATCTCAGACAGCAAGCAGACGAATTGCTAAATTTGCCTTCGACTACGCTATAAAAAATAACAGAAAAAAGGTAACCGCTGTTCACAAGGCTAATATACTGAAGTTCTCCGACGGTCTTTTCCTCGATTCCGCTCGCCAGGTAGCTAAGGAATATCCCGGCATCGAATTTAACGACATGGTTTTAGACACAACTTGTATGGAGTTAGTGCGAAAACCGTGGCAATTTGATGTTCTGGTGCTGCCTAATTTTTATGGAGATTTTATCTCCGAGCTTTGTGCCGGGCTAGTCGGCAGTATGGGAGTAGCCCCGGGGGCTAATATCGGGGACGATATCGCTGTCTTTGAGCCTACCCATGGCAGCGCCCCTAAGTATGCCGGGAAAAACAAGGTAAACCCTATGGCAATGATGCTCTCCGGAGTAATGATGCTCCGCTATCTGGGAGAAAGAGATGCCGCCAATAAACTGGAAAAGGCAATTGCCGAAGTCATCGCTGAAGGCAAAAATCTGACCTACGACTTAAAGCCCGATAATCCTGTAGGCACCAACCAGGTAGCCGATGCTGTGATAGAAAAATTGAAATAAGCTTCCTAATTGTCAGGTCCCAGTGAGAAACTCCACAATAGCGTGAAGCACCTCCTCCGTCTCTTCTATAAGTCCGTGGGCTGAATTCTCGAAGGAGACAAGCCTGGCCTCGGGTATGGCTTTACCCAGGATTGCACCGTTTTCTGGAGGTATGAGAATGTCTCGTTTACCATACAATACCAGAGTGGGTACCTTGATCTGAGACAGCCTGTCATACGCATCGAAATTCATTATTGCGTTCGTTTGACGCATGAAGGCTTCATTTGAAATTGGGTTCTTGGTGATTTGCTGCATTACCAGTTCTTCCGCGCCAGGGTTATTTTTGATGAACTCCTCGGTGAAAAGAAGTGGAATGGTCATTCTGGCCACTTCTTCTGCAGACACAGTACCTCTATCAGGTGTGAGCGCTCTCTGTACCTCCTGAGATGGTTGAACTGACTTCGCACCCCCACAGTAGGTGGAACACAGGACAAGCTTTTTTACCTTCTCGGGATAGTTAAGGACAAGCTCTTGGGCTATCATCCCTCCCATTGAGATTCCAAGCACATTAGCCTGTGGAATTCCCAGGGCATTCATCAAACCTGCGGTATCTTCGGCAAACAATTTGATAGAATATTCCCTGTCAGATATATCGGTGCGTCCCGCTCCTCTGTTATCGAATGCAATTACCTTAAATTTCTCGGAGAGCGTTTGAATCCAGCGAGGATCCCACCAGCTTGTGTTTCCGGTGAACCCCATGATCATTATCAACGGAAATCCCTCGCCATGCACTTCGTAGAACATCTGGATGTCATTTACTTTTATCTTCGGCATTGTCAAAACCTCCTTTCCTAACTATTATTCTCGCTTCAGGAGAAAAGTGAGTAAAGCAGCGATGCTCTTAGCATCACAAATCTCGCCTGAAGTGATAAGCTGAGTAATCTTGCTTATGGGAACTCGCACCACCTCTATTCCTTCGCTGTCCTCAGCTATAAGGCGGCTGGGAACAAGGTCGGTAGCCAGATAGCAGTGTAGATACTCCGTGCCATAGCCAGGAACAGAATAAAAACCACCGAACTCCTCTATTTTCTGGGGGAAATAGCCGATTTCTTCCTGCAACTCACGGCGGACACAGTCAATGGGCTCCTCATTGGGGTCAATGCCTCCCGCAGGTATCTCCAGCAAGAACTTGCCCACTGGATAGCGATACTGGCGAACTAAAAGCACGTTATCCTGTTCATCAACCACAACCACTGCCACGCAATTGCTGTGCTCCACCACCTCCCTGGTAGTCGTCTTCCCATCTGATTTTTCCACGGTATCCATCCTCAAATTCACCGCCCTACCCTGATAGAGCTGTTGGCTAGATAGTTTCTTCTCCGGCATCACCATAACTTTCCCTCCTCCTTGTCATTGCGAGCCCCTTTTTACTGTCATTGCGAGCGAAGCGTGGCAATCTCAGGAAAACAAAACTCTAAACCCTAAATTCGAAATACTAAACAATATCAAATGTTCAAAATCCCAATGACCAAAAAGGTTTTGAGCTTTGAATTTAGATATTGGAATTTGTTTAGGATTTGGTGCTTGGGATTTAGGATTTAAACTCCTGGGTTTCTTTGTTGAGTTTCCTCGTTTCACTCCGAACAAGCCTCGTAATGACATTACACGTGGTAAATAAGGGCTACCTCATCGCAATCAGGAAACTTGGGGCAGCGGTAACACTCTCCCCACACCTTACGGGGCAACTCCGCCTTGTCAACTAATTTAAACCCATGTTTCTCAAAGAAAGCTGGCTCACTAGTAAGGCAAAAAACAGTGGGGATGCCCAGAGCCTTAGCCTCATCAAGGCAAGCCTGGACAAGCGAAGAGCCAATCCTTTGGTTTTGATTTTTCTCATCAACAGCCAAAGCCCTGATTTCAGCTAAATCAAGCCAACTGATATGTAGCGCTGCGCAGGCGACAACTTCTCCTTCGTTCCTGACCACAAAGAAATCTCTAATATTTTCATATATCTCGCTTAGGGCACGAGGCAATATATCACCTTTATCAGCAAAACGATTAATCATTCGACGTATTGAATCAGCATCGCCTACTTTTGCGTTGTCAACTTTCATGTTATCCTTTCCCCTTCAATTTCTGCCATAACGAGCGGTAAAAATAGCTTGGCGGGTGAACCCTCAAGAAGCGAGTGGTATATTGGCTAAGCTTCACCGTAACAGTTTGCTCCTGCTTCAGGGATAAATTAACCTGCCCATCAAGGCTAAGCATGGTTTCTCCTTTATCAGCAACGCTTAGCTCAACTACGCTCTGTGGCGATAAAACTAAAGCACGATCTAAGCCAAGGTGGCAGGATATCGGCATGAGGATGATTTGATTAGATTGAGGATAAAGAATCGGACCTCCCACTGCCAGACAATAGCCAGTGCTCCCGGTAGCTGAAGCAACAACAACACCATCGGCTCGATATGTGGTTAGTTCCTCACCATCAATTTTCGCTTTTACCTGAATCAACCGCGCAATAGGGCTTCGCAGCACAACGTCGTTCAGGGCATGAAAACTTTTCCCGCCAACCTCAGCTTCAAGCATAGCCCTATCATCAAACCAACCTTCGCCATTAATTACATCAGGCAGCTTAGACAAAGCTTCGTCAGCATCTAGCTCGGTAATAAATCCTAGCTGTCCCAAATTTATCCCCATCAATGGCACTGATAGAGGAACAATAGCCCGTGCCGTATGAAGGATAGTGCCGTCGCCACCAATGCTGAGGATTAAATCTGCGCCTGCTATTTGAGCCCTGGCTTCGTCTTCGTCCCAGGCAGAACAATGCCAGCAGGAAATTTTCTTGGTGGATAACATCTTTTCCAGCTCACCAACTAAACCTCGAGCTTTCTCCAGCTTGGGATGATATAAAATACCTATCCTCTTCATAGGCAAATCAACTGTAACATTGCCAAGTTTTAGCGTCAACTTTTTACTATCATCGCGAACCCTACATTCCCTGTCATTCTGAGCCCATTTTCACTGTCATTCTGAGCGTAGCGAAGAATCTGGTGCAGCTCAGGGTGACAATAAGGAGATTATCATTGCAAGCCCTTTTTTACTGTTATGGCGGGCGAAGCGCGGCAATCCCTTACAAAGAAAACTCTAAATCCCAAATCCGAAATACTAAACAATATGAAA
>MNYD01000096.1:18000-18352 GCA_001872925.1 Dehalococcoidia bacterium CG2_30_46_19
TTCAGGATTTAGTGCTTTGAGTTGAGGGTTTCCCTGCAAGGGTGTCGGTGCAGGCTGCTACGCCTCTGGATTCTGTAGTTGCCTGATTCATCAGGCGCCAATTTGCCCAATAAATTGGGCAACTACATTTTAAACTACGCCTCGCAACCGCTAGCGCTCCTCGCAATGACAGAAAGAGGCGGCCATTGCAAGCCCTTTCGAGATTGCCACGCCTTCGGCTCGCAATGACAAAAAGGGGTGGTCATTGCGAGGAATCCTGAACGAAGTGAGGGATGACGAAGCAATCTCGAGAGTGTTTACTAACCTCACCCCCTTTATCCCCCTCTCCTTCAAAGGAGAGGGGAAGAGATTT
>MNYD01000013.1 GCA_001872925.1 Dehalococcoidia bacterium CG2_30_46_19
ACCTAACACACTTCAAGTTACTGGCTGTGCAAGTGCAATTTATCCCGAATCTCCTGTTCCCGACGCTTCAGAGCATCCAATTTCTTTTCAACTTCCGCAGCTTCAACCATCTGCTCCTTACCTGTGATGAAGCTGAATCTTGTTTTGCCCTTTGAGACCTCCGCAGGATGTCTTCGCAGGGCCTTCAATTTCCTCTCAGCCTTATCTATTTCTACTGCTACATCGTGAAGTTCCTTCTTAAGTCTTTCTTCTGCCTGCATGGCTGCTCCTTTAGTTATATCCCTCTGCTTACCTTGTCCAACTCCACCTGGCTGAACTATTCGTTCGATGCAGTTGTCATCGTAATTGCCTCTTAATCCAATTATACCCCAATCAACCTCACACAAAGTGGCAGCGACTGGATTTGAACCAGTGACCAAAGGCTTATGAGTCCTCTGCTCTACCACTGAGCTACGCTGCCCCATATTATTTAACACTACCTGTCAGAAATGGTCAAATCATCTTAAGAGCGTTTACTAACCTCACCCCCTTCATCCCCCCTCCTTCAAAGGCCTGCCCTGAGCGAGATTCTTCGGTCGCTTTGAGATTCTTCGCTACGCTCAGAATGACATGAAGCGAAGGGAGAGGGAGAAGAGATTTATAGAGAGGGGTTTCACCCCTCTCTTACCGGCACGGGGGCGTTAAACTCCCTTCCCCTGCTAAGGGGAAGGGGGCAGGGGATAGGTTGCTAAATATAGTCAGGCACAAAACTATTTGTAATCTCGCTTGCTTTCCTGGAATATCAAATCCCCCTTACGGGGGCGTTGAACTCCCTTTTCTAAAGGGGGATTTAGAGGGATTTTTATACGAAGTTATGCGGGATACTATAATCTCCTTAAGAGTGGATTTTCATCCCATGCTAGCTTAAAATAAGCAACAGCAATCATAATGAACACGATGATTTTCATTCATGGCTCCGGAGATAGCAGCCGGGCATGGCATTATCAGATAAAAGCCTTTCCAGAAGCAAAAGCCGTAGACCTGCCCGGACACCCCCGAGGAGAACCATGCCATAGCATTGAACAATACGCTGAATGGCTGAATGATTATATCTTGAGCAATAAGTATGAACCAGTTATCCTCGCAGGACATTCTATGGGGGGCGGCGTTGCCCAGATGCACGCCCTTAAGCATCCTGAAAACACAACGGCACTTATACTCATTGGCACCGGGGCCAGATTAAGGGTAAATCCGGCTTTTCTTTCCATAATCAGGGACGGCATTACTAACCCTAAAAAGTGGTTTAACGATGTTATTAAACCTTTCTACAAAGACATTCCCACCGAAGCAAGGGAGCCGATATTGAAACGGATAAAGGAAAACGGGGCAAAAGTGCAGCTTAACGATATGCTTTGCTGCGACAAATTTGACATTATGGACAAAGTAGCACAAATTAAAATTCCTACCCTGATAATATGCGGCAGCAAAGATACTATGACTCCACCTAAATACAGCTCTTACCTGGCCAACAAGATTAACGGGGCTAAACTGGTCATAGTTGATGAAGGAGGTCATCTGGTCTTCGCTGAAAAGCCCCAACCAGTCAATCAGGCTATCGGTGAATTTTTAGTCAATCTACAGTAATATACTGGTTGTTTATTTTGTCACCCTGAGCGATAGCGAAGGGTCTAGGCTCTTCGCGGAGCCTGTCCTGAGCGGCACGAGATTCTTCGCTACGCTCAGAATGACAAGAAGTGAAGGGCTCAGAATGACAGGGGAGAGTTGCTAAACGACCTAAGTGATATACTGATTAATTCGAGGAGATGAAAACACATACACTTAGACTCGGAATGGCGCAAATCAATTCCACCGTGGGTGATTTGAGCGGTAATACCCAGAAGATACTGCACTACATCGATGAGGCGAAGGCTCTTGGAGTCGATTTGTTAACCTTCCCGGAATTGGCTATAACCGGCTACCCACCAGAGGATTTGCTGCTCAATCCGCAGTTTATCAAGCAGAACAAGGAAAGACTTAACGAAGTAGTTGAGCACTCCGCAGACATAGCGGTAGTGGTAGGCTTTGTTGATAGCAACAGCGATACATATAACGCCGCTGCACTAATTCACAACAATAAATTGGCTGGCGTTTACCATAAAGTGTATTTGCCTAATTATGGCGTGTTCGATGAAAACAGGTATTTCCAGGCAGGAGCGGAATGCCCGATATTCATCATTTATGGCATCGGCACAGGTATAACTATCTGTGAAGATATATGGTATGAAACCGGACCAGCGACAGTTCAAGCTTATGCCGGAGCTAGACTATTAGTTAATATAAGCGCCTCCCCATATCATGCTGGTAAAGGAAACCTTAGAGAGAGGATACTCGCTACCAGAGCCGCCGATAATGTAGCTATTATTGCCTATAATAATTTAGTTGGAGGACAAGATGAGCTGGTCTTTGACGGCAATAGCCTAATTGTTGACCAGCAAGGAGAAATCATCGCTCGGGGAAAACAATTTGAAGAAGACCTTGTAGTAGTTGATTTAGATGTGGAATCGGTATTTCGTTCACAGCTGCATGACCCCCGACGGAGGAAAGAGGCACCGTGGGTTAAAAAGGGATTGGAACAGGCTACTAAGATAGAAGTATCAACTGAATATCCTACGCTTGCCAGGCTGCCTTTGCCATCAAGGCAAGTGGAAAGGCTGGATGAGCCTGGCGAGATATATCAGGCACTTGTCCTGGGCACCAGGGATTACGTACATAAGAATGGCTTTGAAAAGGTAGTTATTGGTCTATCTGGTGGAATCGATTCAAGCCTGGTAGCTACCATATCGGTAGATGCCCTGGGGGCTGATAATGTTGTCGGCGTTTCCATGCCTTCTCGCTATTCATCACCCAACAGCAAATCGGATGCCGAAGCACTGGCAAAGAACTTAGGGATAGAATTCAAAGTGATACCCATCGAGAAAGCTTTTAGTTCATATTTGGAAACGCTGGCGGAGCCTTTCAAAAATACCCAACAGGATGTGACCGAAGAAAATATTCAGGCAAGGATTAGAGGCAATATACTCTTTGCCTTGTCCAATAAGTTTGGCTGGTTGGTGCTTGCTTGCAGCAATAAGAGCGAGACAGCTACAGGCTATACCACACTTTACGGAGATATGGCTGGAGGGTTTATTCCACTCAAGGATGTGCCTAAAACAACGGTTCTGGAATTAGCCAAGTACAAGAACCACCAGGCTGGAAGGGAAATAATCCCGTCAGGTGTTTTAACCAAAGCACCGTCGGCAGAGCTAAGACCTGACCAGAAGGATACCGATACACTACCACCATACAAATTATTAGACCCCATTTTGAAAGCGTACGTAGAAGATGACCTGTCAATTGACCAGATTGTAAACATGGGATTTGACCCCAAGATAGTGACTGAAATAGCCCGCCTGGTGGACAGGAATGAATACAAGCGCCGTCAGGCTGCACCCGGTATAAAGATAACCCACAGGGACTTTGGCAGGGATAGGAGGTTGCCCATCACCAACCGATTTAAAGACCAATCCGGTTAATATATATATAATAAGAGGCTGTTTAAAAATGTAGTTGCCCAATTCATTGGGCGATAGTGCCTGATAAATCAGGCAACTACAAAAATTTGGGGGCGAAGACTCTCCAAAATGCCCAAAATTGAACGGGAAAACAAAATTAAACAGCCTAAATAATGTAAGGAGGAGAAAGGAGAAATGCGGAAATTAGGGGGCGCTTTACTGGGAATCGGGCTGGGAATTTTAGTAGGCTGGGGATTCTACTGGCTCTTTGACCTTGCCTTCCCCGAACTGCCCCTTGCAGTTAAAATCGGTGCCGCTGCTGTAGTTATAGGGCTTACTATCATCCTGATATCACTGGTGCGGGAGAGAATTAAAACATCGAAGGAAGACCGAAAAAAATTCAAGGGGGTGGAAAATTGATTGTGATTACCACAGAGCAGATAGAGGGCAAGAGAATAACAGAAACTCTGGGTTTGGTTAGAGGAAGCACCATTAGAGCCAGGCATATAGGGCGTGACATTATGGCCGTTTTACGCAACATCGTCGGTGGCGAAGTCAAGGATTACACTGTAATGCTGGCACAAGCCCGAGAGGAAGCGCTGCAAAGGATGCTTGACCAGGCCGAGAAGATGGGCGCCAATGCCATAATAGGCACCAGATTCGTAACCTCAATGGTAATGTCCGGAGCTGCCGAAATGGTAGCCTATGGGACAGCGGTAAAAGTGGAGTAGTTGCCTGATTTATCAGGCTCTTATTGCCCATTCCACAGCATTCAGGAAAACTTGAAAGCCGTCTCCATAATCCTCAGCCCCACGCCTTGTCCATTGTGGATGTTGAGTCCCGCGAATATGCCTCTCAGGATGCGGCATTAACCCAAAAATTCGTCCTGAAGAATCACAAATGCCAGCAATGTTCCCCACTGAACCATTTGGGTTGTAAGGATAGCCAGCATTGGTATTTCCATGCTCATCACTGTAGTAGAGCACCGCATTCAAATGGGACAAGCCCCGTGCAAGACCAATATCACGGGGAACGACAACCTTCCCCTCACCATGGGCAACCGGTAAATACATATGCGCAATTCCTTTAGTAAATACGCAGGGACTTTCCGGATTTACCGATAAATATACCCAGCGACACTCAAATCTCCCTGAATCGTTGACCGATAAAGTTAGCGATGACGAGGCGGTGTTCGACAATTCAGGCAGAATGCCCGCTTTTACCAGCACCTGAAAGCCATTACAAATCCCTAAAATTAGCCCTCCCTTTTCCACAAACCTCTCTATATCCTCGCCGAGTTTCAATCTCAGCTCGTTGGCAAGCACTTTACCTGCGGATATATCATCGCCGTAAGTAAAACCGCCGGGAATAACCATTATGTGGTAGTCGGAGAGTCGCTTTTCCCGGCGAATTAATTCCCCAATATGAACCGGCGACACTTCTGCACCAGCCTGCTGGAAAGCAACCTCAGTCTCAACGTCACAATTCGTTCCCGGCGCTAACAGTATCAGCGTTCGCACCTTACCCATCAGCTCTCACCTCACCACCGAATAGGCCTTTGCCAGGCATCCTTTAGTTTCTGAATAGATGTGTCGACAACTTTCCTGCTATTCAATCCGTATATCTCCAGCGTTTCAGCATCAGTAACCTGCCCGATAGCAGCCAACTCTATACCTGCCATCATTTTTTCAAACTCAACTCCATTTTCCGGCGCTACTTCAACCAGGAACCGAGCATTTGATTCCGAGAAAAGTATAAAGTCCTCCCTGTCTATTGGCTCGCCAAGCGGAACGGATTTCAAGTGAACTATGACCCCAAGACCACCGGCAAAAGCCATCTCAGCAACGGCAACGCCGAGCCCTCCTTCACTTAAATCATGACACGCCTTGACCAGACCTTTCTCAGTAGCCTTACTCAACTTATCCAGCAACTCTTTTGCTTCATGTGGATTCACTTCAGGCACGTTATTTCCGATAAAACCGTTGAGCCTGAAGTATTCCGACCCACCTAGCTCATTGTTGGTAGTGCCGACAAGGTAAATTAAGTCACCTGCTTGCTTGAAATCCATCGATATAGCTCGGCTCACGTCCTCCATAACGCCAATAGCCGAAATGAGCAGGGTATGAGGAACAGAGATGACCTTGCCCTCAAATTGGAACTCATTGTTCAGGCTATCCTTGCCCGAGATAAACGGCGTTTCATAGACCACTGACATATCATGGCACGCCTGAGCAGCACGAACTAAAGCCCCCAGCATATCTGGGCGGCTGGTATTACCCCAACAGAAGTTGTCCAGCAACGCTACTCGCTTTAGATTGCCTCCAACAGCTATAATTTGCCGTAAAGACTCATCAATGGCTGACGCCGCCATCCAGTAAGGGTCTATCTCCCCATATTTTGCGTTTATGCCATTGGAAACGATTACGCCCATCTTAGAATCGGGAAGCGGCTTGATAATGGCGGCATCGCCAGGACCATCATTATTCTTCCCTACCAGAGGCTTAAGAACGCTCCCCCCCTGCACTTCATGGTCATATTGGCGTATTACCCACTCCTTACTGCATACATTCCATGCACCGAGAACCTGAAGCAGGGATTTAGTCAAATCCTGCGGTGGTGCAAAGTCAGGCTCATCATGCCCTGGTTTTTCCCATACTGCTTCCGCCCTTAACTGCGGCCGCCCATGGTGCAGAAATTCCATATTAAGGTCGCAGACTAATTCCTCGTGATAAAAAAGCTGCAGCCTTCGGTCATTGGTAAACTCACCAATGACCGTCGCCTCTACATCGTTGTCAGCAAAAAGGGTTAGCAGTTCTTCCACACAGTTTGGCGGGACAGCTAGCACCATTCTTTCCTGCGACTCAGATATCCATATTTCGGTATAAGACAGCCCGGTGTATTTCAGCGGAACCCTATCCAGGTAGACATGAACTCCCGTTTCTGCAGCCATCTCACCCACTGCTGATGACAGGCCACCACCGCCACAATCGGTTATCCGGGAATAAAGCCCACGGTTTCTGGCTTGAAGCAGGGCATCAATAAGCTTTTTCTCCACAATGGGGTCACCAATCTGAACAGAGGTATAAGAAACTGCTGTCGATTCCTCGGTAAGCTGCTCCGAAGCAAAAGTAACACCGTGTATTCCATCGCGCCCAGTTTTACCCCCCGCTAATACTACCAGGTCACCAGAACTCTGCTGTCCCCTCTGGGAAATCTTCCGGGGCAATAACCCTACAGTGCCGCAGAACACAAGCGGATTAGCTACATATCGTTCATCAAAAAGTATCGCACCATTAAGCGTAGGTATTCCCAGGCGATTACCATAGTCAGCTACTCCAGCCCGAACCCCCTTGAAAATACGCCGTGGATGTAAAACACCTCGCGGTAGTCGGTCATAGGAGAAATCAGGAGGACCAAAACAGAACACATCCGTATTCACGATTGGTTTAGCTCCAAGCCCGGTGCCCATGATATCACGGACAACCCCACCTATCCCTGTCGCTGCCCCCCCGTAAGGCTCAACTGCTGAGGGATGATTGTGAGTCTCCACTTTAAAACAGAGCGCCCAGAAGCCGTCAAAGTCAATTACACCAGCATTATCCTCAAAAACAGAGAGACACCATGGCTTATTCAGTTCTTCAGTCGCCTTCATAATAGTGCTTCTGAGCAGGTTATCTACGGTTATGTCACCAAATTTGATTCTCCCCTTGAATGTCTTGTGGACGCAATGTTCAGACCAGGTCTGAGCCAGCGCTTCAAGCTCAACATCAGTGGGGTCCTGTCCTCGCCTGTGAAAGTAGTCAATAATTGCCCGAAACTCGTCATCACTAAACCCAAATTGCTGCTTGATTTTTGAAAGTGCTTCCTCAGTTGACTTAAGAATATTTACCCACTCTAATTTGAATCTATACTGCGGGTTTTCGGGAAAGATTACCGATTTTTGCTCCACCACATGCTGGATAATCGGGTTTACCAATAACCTGTTACATATGACCTCCAAACTGATAGCTTTTAGCTGATAGCTGTCAGCTTTCAGTTCAATAAGGTATCGCTTCGCCGTCCTAACTGCCTTGGCTTTTTCTATGCCCAAATCCCGCACCGCTTTCATGATAGTAGCCTCAACCGGGTCAGCAACACCAGCATTATAGGCAACCTCAACAATATGGTAAGCATCACCACCCCAGGAATCCTGGTCATACTGGTATTCCTGGGTCACGGGGTCAGCCAGTAAGCTTCGGCAAATTAGCTCTAGTTCGGCGGATGTCAAATCAGCATCTAACCAGTATATGTCCACAACCCGAATATCGGTGACCGCTGTTATTCCCAGGTCGTGGATATCCTTGACCAGACCAAGCCCTTTGGCATCAGGGAAGTCATGTTTTAAGCGGACTTCAATTCTATGCATTAAAATATGCTTTAACTGATAGCTTTTAGCTGATAGCTGTCAGCTTTCAGATATTGTATCTTACTATTACCTGTGTTGCTTTATCAACGCCACCCATTTAGGAGCTCACGGTAGCGAGCATATTGAGATTGTTTAGCAACCTATCCCCTGACCCCTTTCCCTTAGCAAGGGAAGTGGGAGTGTAGGTAAGAGAGGGGTGAAACCCCTCTCTATAAATCTCTTCCCCCTCTCCCTTCGCTTCATGTCATTCTGAGCGTAGCGAAGAATCTCAAAGCGACCGAAGAATCTCGCTCAGGGCAGGCCTTTGAAGGAGAGGGGGATAAAGGGGGTGAGGTTAGTAAACACTATCCATATTGACTTTGGCTCGAACTTGTGGTTTGATGACAAGCGATTACTCCCAAAAGTAGGAGGGACTATGGCTGTTAAAGACCGAGCTGAGGCTAACGAGCATGTCCTTAAAATGGTCAAGGAGCACAATGTAGGTTTGATCAAGCTCTGGTTCACGGATATCCTGGGCTTTCTTAAGAGCTTTACCATCGCCTCCGGGGAGTTAGAGACCTCTTTAGAATCAGGGAACGGCTTCGATGGCTCATCTATTCAAGGGTTTGCCCGCATTGACGAGAGCGATATGGTAGCTTTACCCGACCCGACTACCTTTCAAATCCTTCCCGGGCATTCAAAAGAGCATCAAAATGCAGCCAGGATGTTTTGTGATATTTACTGGCCCGGGAGGCAACCTTTCGAAGGTGACCCCAGATATGTGCTGAAAAGAAACTTAAAGAGAACTGCTGACATGGGCTATACTTTCTATGTTGGCCCTGAACTGGAATACTTTTACTTCCAGAACTCAGAATCGACTCAATTTTTAGACCAGGGTGGTTACTTCGATTTAACTCCCCCTGATATAGCCACTGATTTGAGGCGAGAGACAATTCATATCCTGGAAGAGATGGGCATTAGGGTAGAGTATAGCCACCATGAAGTTGCTCCCAGTCAGCATGAAATAGACTTACATTACACCGATGCCTTGACCATGGCTGACAATGTAATGACTTACCGATTAGTAGTTAAACAAGTAGCTCAAGAGCACGGTGTTTATGCCACTTTCATGCCCAAGCCTGTGCTTGGTGTAAATGGCAGCGGGATGCATGTCCATATGTCACTGTTTAAAGGCGATAGGAATGCCTTCTTTGACAGGGATGAGCCTCATCATCTATCCAAACTAGCTAAACATTTTGCCGCCGGACTGTTAAAACATGCTCCTGAGATTACCTCTGTTACCAATCAGTGGGTAAATTCTTATAAGCGTCTTCTTCCAGGCTATGAAGCACCAGTTTACATTAGCTGGGCAAGGAGAAATCGAGCCGACTTAATCAGGATACCGGAATACCAGCCAGGAAAGGAAGAGGCCACGAGGCTTGAACTCAGGTCTCCCGACCCCGCTTGTAATCCCTACCTGGTCTTCAGCGTTATCCTCGCCGCCGGACTGGAAGGAATTGAAAGGAAGTATGAGCCTCCACCACCCGTGGAGAGAAATGTCTTTGAAATGAGCGAACAAGAACGGAAGGAGAGCGGAATAGGTACACTCCCGGGCAACCTATATGAAGCCATAAAGCTTAGCGAGAATAGCAAATTAGTGAGAGAAGCTTTGGGGGAGCATGTATTTAATACCTTTATCCAAAATAAAAAAGTCGATTGGGAACGCTACTGCAGTCAAGTAACCGATTACGAACTCAAGCAATACCTACCTATCTTATAATACACTCCTGCTTTCAAAATAGACATTGCTAAGAGATTGTTTAGCAACCTATCCCCTGCCCCCCTTCCCTTAGCAAGGGAAGGGGGGCGTCTCCCCCGTGCAGGTAAGAGAGGGGTGAAACCCTTCTCTATAAATCTCTTCCCCTTCTCCTTTGAAGGAGAGGGGGATAAAGGGGTGAGGTTAGTAAACACTCTCTACTAAGATACCTGAAAAAGCAAATGTCTTACGAGCTATACTCTGATATATAGATGAGGGTGTTTAAAAATGTAGTTGCCCAATTTATTGGGCAAATGCGCCTGATGAATCAGGCAACTACAGAAATATGAAAGCGAAAATCCTAAGCACCAAATACGAAATACTAAACAATACCAAAGCACAAATGACAAAAATCCAAAACAAAACGAGTTTTGGTATTTGAATTTGGAATTTAGAATTTGTTTAGAGTTTAGAAATTAGGATTTAGAATTTAAGGCTGTTGAAATGCCTAAAAACGAACGCAAAATCAAAATTAAA
>MNYD01000120.1 GCA_001872925.1 Dehalococcoidia bacterium CG2_30_46_19
CAGGACACCATATCAGAGGCTCATGGAATCAGGGCAGATCTCAGAGGAGGCCAAAGAAGAACTGCAGGGAATATATCTCAGCCTGAACCCTGCCGAGCTAAAGAGGCAAATAGATGCCAAATTGGAAAAGCTGTACAACGTTTATGAGGAAAAGAGGAAAACCCAGCAGGCTGACCCTTACAAGAAGTTGGTACCTCATATAGTTAGAAATTATATGATTCAACAATCCCCTGTTGGGTTAGGTACTTAAATGATTTGACACGTATACTACCGGATTCCCTCTTTGAGTCGCCGTCTATCAATCTTTCCCGAGCCAGTCTTGGGTATACTATCCACGAACTCAAATTTCTTGGGCAGCTTAAAGTCAGCCAGGTTCTGGCGACAAAAGCTGACTATTTCCTCGACAGTAGCCCCTTGTTTCTCCTTGGCCACAATAAAAGCAGTGGGAACTTGTCCTCCCCGCCCATCATTGACTCCTACATAGGCTGCCTCAGCTATGCCAGGATGTCTTAAAAATACATCCTCGACCTCCCAGGGGGAGATTTTAAGCCCCGACGGAGTCACTATTATGAAGGATTTCTTTTCCACATACTCAAGATAACCATCCTCAACCATCCTGACCAAATCCCCGGTATAAAACCAGCCATCCTTAAAAACCTGAGCGGTAAGGTCAGGCGCTTTGTAATATTCCTTCATTGCCCATGGCACCCTGAAAATAGCTTCTCCGGCCTCGCCTCGAGGAACTTCCCTGCCGCTATCATCTATTATCTTGATGTCACAAATCGGTTTACCTACTGTCCCCAGCTTATGGTTAGAAAGAGTGCTCATAGAGACAACGAAAAGTTCCGAGAGACCATATGTTTCGCAGAATGTTAACTTGAATTTATCCTCCAGCATCTTCATCAAGCGAGGGGAGGACTTCGCCCCGGCACTGGAGGCTACCTTTAATGAACTGAGGTCATAGTTCTTGATGACCTCATCCCTCAACATAGCCAAAGCATTATGCACTGCTGGAACACCGAAAACGATGCTTCCCCTTTCCTTTTCTATAGCTTCTAAAACAACCCTGGGTGTGAAATGAGGGATGATTACCACAGTAGTGCCCTCCATAATAGAGCCAAAAAGAACCTCGCCCAAGCCAAAAAGATAGAAGAAAGGAACCGTATCTATAACCACATCTTCTCTGCCTCGCCCTACACCAGCAGAAATTATGCCAAGGGGACCCATAAGGGAAGCATGGGTATGCACCACTCCCTTTTGCCTCCCCAACACCCCGGAGGTGTATATAATAGAAACCTCATCATCATCCTTTATATCGACAATCGGTGATGTGGAAGGGCTATTAGCCATCATATTGTTATAGTAATCTCCATCAACTTCAATAACATGTTTTAGCAGAGGAATATCGGACAAAACTGGAGAAAGCATTCGGGAAAAGCTTTTCTCGGTAATTAATATCTGGGCATCGGAGTCACGCAATAAAGGGGCAAGCTCAGGTGCTTTGAGCATAGAACCCAGAAGCACAGCTACGCCACCAGCCTTAACAACTCCGAAATAATTAACAACCCATTCAGGGCAATGGGACATTAAAATAGCCACATGGTCACCTTTTTTCAATCCCAACCCTATAAGAGCATTAGCTAGCTTGTTAGAAGCTTCCTCCAACTCCCCATAAGTAACCCTCTGAGAACCAACGATAATAGCTTCTTTTTGGGGTACCTCACTAGCGCTTTTCTCCAGCATTTGTTTTAGATTCACATTACTTCCTCACAGTGTAGCAACTAAATGTCGGCGCTTGCCCTATTGACAAGCTCCTTCCCTCATATTAGTATATCGCATAGCTAGGTATTATGCTATAAAGTGTTCTTTTTCTTGAGCTTATGCTAATATCCCTATGTAAGTAAAGTTAAGTAAAGTAAATATGCATTTATTAGTACCAACGAATTGGGATACGGAGCTGATAGCGCCTCTAAGCCAGCTCAGGGCAGATATCCAGATATACGGTGTTTTGCCCACATCGTTGTTGGGCAGCGGAGGGTCAGGGCCCAATATTCCGCAGATGACAATAGAACAGGCAGAGGAATATATCAAGCTGGCGCATTCTGCAGGCTTAACCTTTAATTACCTCCTAAATGCCCCGTGCATGAATAACATGGAATGGCACGAAGATACCCATCGCGAATTACTCCGACATTTAGAGTGGCTCAGCAATGCTGGGGTAGACAGGGTTACTGTGGCTATCCCCTATTTAGCAGAGCTTATAAAATGTCAGTTTCCCCATCTTAAACTAGAAATATCAACCATAGCTCATGTAAACAGTGTGGTTCGAGCTAAGTTATTTGAGTCCCTGGGAGCGGATTCCATCATTCTGCACACCAACGTAAACCGAGATTTCAAATTACTTCGGGCTATCAGAGATGCAGTGAAGTGTGAACTAGGGGTACTGACAAACAGCCTTTGTCTCTATCAGTGTCCCTATGAGTACTATCACAACAATACCCTGGGGCATGCCAGTCAAAACTACAACTCGCTTAATGGCTTCTATATGGATTATTGTGTAACTCGCTGCACCCTGGAAAGGTTCCGCGATGCCTCCCAATTTATTAAGTCCCGCTGGATAAGACCTGAGGACATACCCATTTATGAGGAAACAGGAATTGATTTCTTTAAAATTGCCGGCAGGGCAATGCCCTCAGAGTGGATTATAAATGCTACTGCAGTATATTCATCCCGTCAATACCAGGGAAACCTAGGTGACATCCTGTATGTTCCTAATCCAAAAATTGAATATGCCGGCCCTACTTCACCTAGCATAGAAATCACCAGGATAGGCTCGCCGCCAAAGGTCTATATTGATAACCAGGCTCTAGAAGGGTTTATCGATTTCTTCAAGAAGCAGGATTGCCTATCGGGATGTGCCCATTGCGATTATTGCCAGAAAACAGCGGATAAAGTGGTGCGTCTTGACCATCCTGAGGTGGACGAATATATATCGGTATCCAAAAGTTTCCTGAATGACCTGACCAGCAGCAGGATATTTCTTGCCAAGAAATACTAATATCTAAACCCCAGGAATTAGAAGGGTTCCCTACTTAGTCGCTAAAGCGTTTCAGAACCAAGCAGCAGTTCTCCCCACCCAAACCAAAGCTATTAGATAAGCAAACATTAACCTGCGCTGGACGAGCCATATTGGGAACATAATCCAAGTCGCATTCTGGGTCAGGGGTTTCATAATTTATGGTGGGATGGATAATCCCGCTATTCATAACCAGTATCGCCGCGATAGTTTCAATAGCGCCAGCGGCTACTATTATATGCCCAATCATGGATTTAGTTGAGCTTATGGGGATTTTGTAAGCATTATCCCCGAAGACCATCTTAATCGCCTTAGTTTCGCAAGCATCGTTTAGTTTAGTGCTGGTGCCATGAGCATTGATGTAATCAACCTCTTCGGGCTTTATTCCAGCATTTTGCAAAGCAATCTTCATAGCATAAGCCTCTGCTTCTGGGGCAGGAGCAGTTTGGTCAAAAGCATCAAAAGACCAGCCGGCACCAGCAACTTCAGCTAGTATGGGTGCACCTCTCTTTTTAGCATGTTCATAACTCTCCAGAATAACCAACCCCGCCCCTTCACCATAGACAAAACCATCGCGGTTAGCATCAAATGGACGGGAAGCTTTAAGCGGGTCTGGCTGACGAGAAAGAGCACCAAGAATATCAATACCAGCCATACCAAGCGGAGTAAGGCTGGAATCGGCTCCTCCAGCCACCATCACATCGGCATAGCCCAAGCGTATGAAGTTTAACGCCGTTCCGATAGCATCGGTGCCGCTGGCGCAAAGGCTATTCACGCTTGAGTTAGGTCCCTTAGCACCAAGCAACATCCCCACCCCTATGGATGCTCCGCTGGGACTTGACTTGGCGACAAAAAGAGGGTCAGCTCTCCTCGGACCACGCTCATTAATTAAATTACATTGCTTGACCACATAATCACCTTCAACCATAGCAGCGATGTCAACACCCACCCGCTCAGGGTTTTCCCGAGTCATATCTAACCTGGCTGAGGCTATTGCCTCTTTAGCAGCAGTAATAGCAAATTGGACTGCTCTGGGTGTACGATCTACTACCTTCAAATCCATATACTTTGTCGGGTCAAATCCCTTTACTTCAGCGTCTACCTTCACACGGAAATTAGTGGCATCAAAGCGGGTGATAGGGGCAATCCCTGACTTACCAGCAGCTAATCCCTGCCAGAATTCCTCCACATTCAAACCCAAGGGGTTAATGGTGCCCATTCCGGTAACTACAACTGGCATGTTCATTGATTTACACCTCCTGTGGTAGAAACAAAAGGCGCCATTACTGAAGCACCTCCATCAATGATGATAGTTTGCCCCCTTATCATAAAGGCATCCTCACTACATAAAAAAGCTACCACATTAGCGATATCCTCAGGAGTTACCATCCTTCCTGCTGGCGTTGCCTGCTGGTGAGCTGCCTCTTGCCCCTTTATGTAGAACTTCAATGCATCGGTTAGGACAGCAGAAGCAGCTATAGCATTAACACAAATACCTTTAGGAGCTAATTCTATCGCTAGATAGCGAGTTAACGCTTCCAGAGCTGCTTTAGATACTCCCACAGCAGCGTAAGTAGGCCAGACAAGAAAAGAACCTAAACTGGATATACTCACTATTTTGCCGTTTCTCCCTTCCATAAGCCTGGCTGCTCGTTGAGCACAGAGCAATAAGGCCCTGGCATTGATATCCATCGTCCAATCCCAAGCCTTGACATCCACATCTAAAACAGGGCGACCCACTCCTGAAGCAGCATTGCTAATTAGAATATCCAGATAGCCGAAATCGTTACTAATTACATCGAACATTTCATCTATCTTCGCTGGCTCTCCCACGTTCGCCCTGATAATTTTGGCTTTCACCCCCATATCCTGGAGCTCTTTGGCTGTTTTCTCCGCAGTGTCACGATGGCGGAAGAAATTGACGATGACATCGCTGCCCTGAGAAGCAAGCTTCAAGGCAATCGCCCTACCAATACCCCTGCCACCACCGGTTACCAAGGATAACTTACCTATAAGAGGCTGATTCATGCTTTCTCTTTTTCCGCTATGTGGCGTTCTACATAGTCAACAAAGTCACCAAAGTTCTGAAATTGCTCAGCATCTTCATCAGGAATCTCGATATCAAAAGTTTCCTCTGCCCTAAGCAATATTTGCACTACATCCAGGGAATCAGCATTTATATCCTTGAAAGTGCCCTCTCGGCGGATAATGTTCTTATCAACTCGGACAATCTCAGACACAATGTCCTTTATTTGCTCCTCGATAGACATAAGTTACCTCCTCATAATTTATTTTCTGCCCTAAATTTTGCCAATTCCGATTTTAAGGAACCAACAATATCAGCTTTCACAGTATTCCTGGCGCTTGCTATGGCATGAGCTATGTGTGGAGCTCGACAAGCTCCATGCGCTATCCTGACAACTCCATCAACGCCCCATAAAATACCACCACCCTCCTCTTCACCCTCATAAGCCAACTTGGTCACCGGGAAAATCCTATCAAACAATAATTTAGCTACGTTGCCTGCCAGAGGGTACTTCTTCACCTTTCGCTTTATAACATCCAGCGCATAAATACCCAAACTTTCATAAAACTTAATAAGCACATTGCCCACAAAACCATCGCAGACAACAACATTCGCTCGCCCACTGAAGATATCGCTGCCTTCTACATTACCAATAAAATTCAATCCACTATTTTTAAGAAGCGAATAAGCCTCACGCACTGCCTCACTTCCCTTCCCTTGTTCCGCACCAGTGCTTAATAAACCCACTGTGGGATTAGCAATATTAAACAACTTTTTAGCATAGACAGAGCCAGCAATGGCAAATGATAAGAATTGATATGGTTTACAATCAACATTTCCTCCAATGTCCACTAATATCGTATCAGGACCCAAGCCTTTAAGAGAAGCAGCAATTGCCGGACGTTCCAATCCTTCAATCATGCCCAGATACACTATAGCACTAGCGGCCGTAGCTCCCGTAGAACCTGCGCTGACTACCGCATCCGCCTCACCCGACTTCACCAGCTTGGTAGCTATAACTATGGAAGAATTGCGTTTATGGCGAATTGCTAAAGCTGGCGATTCATTCTCCTTAACGACTTCACTGGCTTCAACACACCTGATGGGCAAATTATCGGATGACCCATATTTAGCTAATTCTCCTTCCAGTACGCTCAGCGGACCAGCTAGGATAATCTCCACATCGCCTTTCTGCGCAGCGTAAACCGCACCTTTAACTATCTCGCCAGGGGCATAATCACCCCCCATAGCATCAACGGCTATCCTTATCTTCCTTACCGCTTCGAACATAAATCAAACTCCGCTATACATCGGTATACTATGCACACTTTGGCTAAAAATAATTGCATTGTTCGTGATAATTGTCAATAGCCATAGCAAAGCGATATTATATCATATAGTTCGAACATTCTTAATATAAAAGGGAAAAAGGAGGTAACAATAAATGTTAAACGGGGTGCTTGGTTTTCTCGCTTTCTGGTTAGCAGCTTCAGGGATATGCTTATTGCTACCCGAGAGGTTAACAGAGAGGTTTGGCTATCCTATAAAAACCATCTATGCCAGAGAGGCTATTGCTGGTGCTTGCCTGGCAATAGCCGCTGGAATTTGTGTTGAGCTGATTTACCCCCTAACCCAAATCCCCAACCCAGGCATAATAACCATCGGAATAATTTTACCTGTATTGTGGGCAATCAATAACTTCAGCTCTACCCCGAGGTCAAAATTCATGCTGGCAGAGGCGATAATTTTCGTTATAATCGCCATTGTTGTAGGTATAGGTTACTTCCAGGCAATATAACATATACCCTCACCACAGTTTTTGGTTAACATGCTCTCAACTTTCCTGGGATTCATTACTCGCCATGAAGGAAGAAAATTCCTGAAGCTCAGCGAGGAAATTGATGAATCGCAAATCGTGGGGCTGGGGACAAACAGCGATAACCAGATTTCGCTTTACATCCACATCCCCTTCTGCAAAAGTCTTTGCCCTTATTGCTGCTTTAATAGATATCTATTTCGCGAAGATCAAGCTAGGAGATACTTCAAGAATCTAAGAACGGAACTCAACCTTTATATTCAAAGGGGATTCAAGTTCTCCAACTTTTACTTCGGCGGTGGAACGCCAACTGTGATGATCGATGAGCTACTCGGATTTATAAGTTACCTCAAGGAAAAGTTTGAGGTAAAGCAAATCTCTGTGGAAACCACACCCCGGGAAGTGAATGAAGAAAACGTAAATCTCCTAAAAGAGGCAGGAGTCAACAGGCTATCCATAGGAGTGCAGAGCTTTAATGACAGCATATTGAAATCAATGGGAAGAGCATTCTGCTCTGGAGAAGAAATAAGAGAGAAAATTTCCATCGCCAATGATAAATTCGATACTTTGAACCTCGACCTTATATTCAATTTCCCTTCGCAATCCATCGAGATATTCGAGGTAGACATAGAGACTCTCAAAAGCTTAACAGTAAATCAAGTTACATTTTATCCACTAATGCCCTCTCCACATAAGAAAAACGCTTTGGAACGGAGATTTAATCAGGTAGATACATCTAGAGAGAAGGCATTCTATAGTGTCATCCTAAGAGATATTTATGGCGATAATTATCTCCCCTCAACAGCATGGTGTTTCTCTAAAGGTGAAAGGATAATAGATGAATACATAATTAACTTCGATGATTACATCGGCATAGGAGCAGGCTCGGCAAGTCTCTTCAATGGCAATTTCTATACAAATTCATTCTCGCTGAATAGATATGAGGAACTTTTAACGCAAGGTAAACTGCCTATAATCCGGTGGAGAAAGCTATCAGAGCATGAATTGCTTTATTATTACCTCTTATCAAAGCTATTCGGAATGAGATTAGACAACAGGAAATTCCACAAAAGGTTTAACGCCAACATACATCAAAAGCTAGAAAAAGAACTATTGTTCCTCAAGCTCTTCGGGCTGATTCAAGAAAAAGATGGAGAAATAAATGTGACCCGTAACGGAATGTATCCTGTAACTGTGATGATGAGAGAATTTTTCGCTGCGCTAAATGGCTTGAGAGAATACTGTATCGAGAATCAAATTTAGCTCCAAGTTACAAAATCCCGGAAATGATATATCCAACACCTAAGAATATTTGAGTTAAAAGAACGACGAGAACGTTATCTCTCATAGCTGGTATTAATTGTTCTATTTTCCCCCGGTATTTAATGGCACCCTGAATAGCCCTTACCGCAATGGGGAGTGTTAGTAAAGCTATCAATGAGAAGACCGGCATCAGTCCTGCTACTACAGCGCCAATTATCCACAGATAAACAATTGCAGTCAAAACTGAATAGAAGATGCTAGCCTTCGCCTTTCCTATAGCAATAGGCAATGTTTTTCTACCTGCCTCCCTATCAGCCTCTGCATCGGGGAACTCGTTTAACAGGAGCAAATTATGCACCAAAATACCGGACGGAATAGCTGCTACAATCGCTGGAAGGGTGTAAGAAGCAGTTTGAATGAAATAGAAACCCAGGATAGGCAAGGTCCCCAACCCCACCCCGGGAGCCCACTCAGGCCATTCCAGCCTGGTCAAGAAAGGCGTATAAAGCAGAATGCATATTGCCCCTATCAAAATCACCGGCAGCAGCAGCCAACCCACAGTAACCACAAAATAAATACCTATGGGCACAGCCAGTAAAAAGGAAATCAGCCCGAACCAGAGGGTCCGAGTCGGGGTAAGAAGAGCAGGAGGTAAGATACCACTGCCCCCACTGAAGGGGGTTCTTTCAACCTTCAAATCTATGCCGCTCTTATAGTCAAAGTAATCATTAAGAACATTTACGCTGATATGGCACAAAAGTAAGCCAACGAAAGCCACTAAGGCATAACCGAGATGGAATGCACCGTCATACCAGGCTAGGGAAGTACCCAGAAACGCCAGCACAACGGAAAGAAGCAGGAACTGAGGTCTAGTCTCAAGAAACCATACTTTTAATTTCATTCCATCCCTCCTTTTTGCTTCTCTTAGGATTGGATGTTGCCTTCTTGACCGCCACATAGGTTGTGACTATCCCGAGAGTGAGGGGATAGGCAACAATATTCTCCAAGCCTACCTTCTCCATAATCTGCTTCAATTCAAAGGGGCTGTAGAATTCTGCGATTGATTTTGGGAGATAGGTATAAGCTTCTTTGTTCCTTGATATGGCATGTCCAAGGAAAGGCAAAATATGAAAAATGTAGAAATAATAAATCCGCCTGAATATCTTGTGCCGAGGTTGGCTAAACTCAAGACAAATCATCTTTCCGCCTAGCTTTAGCACTCTGGTCATTTCTTGAAGTGTTTGTCCCATTTCTGTCATATTCCTCAAGGCAAAGCCAACGCTAACATAGTCAAAGGTACCATCGGGGAAAGGAAGGACTTCCGCCTTAGCACAAATAAGCTCGATGTTACAGCATCCTTTTTTTGCTAGCTTGCCCCGAGCTCTACCAAGCATCTCTCTCGAAAAATCAACCCCAACAACTTTACCCTCTTTACCAATCTTCCTGGCCAATTCCAAAGCCAAAGCACCAGTTCCAGTAGCTACATCAAGAACTTGCTCTCCAGCTTCAGGCTCAATCTTGGAAACAGCAAATTTCCTCCAGTATTTATCCCTATTAAAGCTGAGCAAGTTGTTAACAAAATCATAATTACCGACTATGGAAGAGAACATCATATGAATATATGCTTCCTTGCTTGCCATCTAAACTTCTATCGCCTGCTGCTCTATATGCACGTTTTCAACTTCATACAAGGCCTCTGTTTCCACAATTATATCATGTAATTATATGCCACTACCATACTGCGATTTAAATCATCTAAAATCTAACCGAAGGAGAAGTTGTTGAATCACGAAAAATCTAACCGAAGTGGATTAAGATTCAGCCTGGCTAATATTTTCACAGGAGGTAAAGCCAGGCTATGGAAAGGATGGACATGCATTCAAGGAATGAATATCTCAAGGTGATAGGGGAGAGCTACTTTAAGGCAAAAACCAGGAAGGAGAAGACAGAACTTCTTGATGAATACTGTCGCAAT
>MNYD01000141.1 GCA_001872925.1 Dehalococcoidia bacterium CG2_30_46_19
ATAGAGAGGGGTTTCACCCCTCTCTTACCTACACTCCCCCTTCCCTTGCTAAGGGAAGGGGGTCAGGGGGATAGGTTGCTAAACAATCTCTAATGGGTAACGGGTAATGCATAAAGGGTAACTCATCACTCATTACTCACTTACATACTATTTCGCCAATAACAAGCTTGTCAACAACGTACTTAAACAGCTAAAATGAGATAAGATGATTGAACTTGAGCATATAAAAAAACTGTCACACTCATCTCCCTCCAAGATAGTGTTCTTGGTAATAGATGGCGTGGGGGGATTACCCCATCCCCGAACTGGTAAGACAGAGTTAGAATCAGCAAAAAAACCTAACCTGGATGAACTGGCCCGGAAATCGCTTTGCGGACTCATTGACCCGGTAAGCCCTGGAATTACCCCTGGTAGCACGCCGGGGCATCTAGCACTCTTCGGATACGACCCTATTAAATATAATATCGGGAGAGGAATCACCGAAGCGCTCGGGGTAGATTTAGCACTAAAGAAAAGCGATGTCGCCGCCCGGGGTAATTTCTGCACCGTTAATGAGCAAGGAATTGTTGCTGATAGAAGGGCAGGGCGGATTTCTACGGAAGAAAATACTAAATTATGTCAATTATTAAAAGAGATTAGTATCTCTGAAATTGAAATTATAGTATCAACGGTGAAGGAACATAGATTCGTGCTCATTTTTCGAGGCGATGGGTTATCTCCCCAATTAACCGATTCCGACCCTCAGCAAACAGGATTAGCCCCAAAGAAGGTAGAGGCATTGTCCACGGAGGCAGAAAAAATGGCGGAGATTGCCAATAAATTCGTACACCAAGCCGCGAGATTGCTTCGCTCTCCCAATAACATCTCCCCGGCCAACATGGTGTTATTGCGTGGATTTTCTCGCTATCCCGATATACCTTCCATGTCCGAGATCTATAAGTTAAAACCCGCAGCCATCGCGATATACCCCATGTATCGAGGTTTAGCTAAACTAGTAGGAATGGAGGTACTTCACTCAGGGAACAACATAACAGACCAGCTAGAAAGTCTGCGCCGTAATTATGAAAATTTCGACTTCTTCTTCATCCATTTTAAGAGCACCGACTCCAGAGGAGAGGATGGAAACTTCGAGGCTAAAGTCCAGGCTATTGAGGAAGTTGATGCCGCGCTTCCCCTGTTGCTCAAATTAGAGCCCGATGTTCTCATTATCACTGGAGACCATTCCACACCAGCAGCCTTAGCCATGCATAGCTGGCATCCCGTCCCTTTCATGCTCCACTCTAAATGGTGTCGCCCTGATAGAGTGACCGAATTCTCAGAGCAAGCCTGCCTTGCTGGTGGCCTGGGAAGGTTCCCCGCTATAGAAATCATGCCGTTGGCCATGGCCAACGCTCTAAAATTAGACAAATTTGGTGCTTGAAAGTGAAAGTTAGAAAAGCAGTTATTCCCGCCGCTGGCTGGGGCACAAGATTTCTGCCCATTACCAAATCCGTTCCTAAAGAAATTCTGCCACTGGTAGATAAGCCAATTATCCAATATGCCGTGGAGGAATGTGCCGCCTGCGGAATTGAATTGATAATCATAATAACATCCCAGGGGAAAGCAGCCATCGAGGATTACTTTGATAAGAGCGTAGGGCTGGAACATATCCTGGAACAAAGGGGTAAGGAAGATTTGTTAGCCAAAATATCTCACCTCTCCAACCTACCCAGTATCTGCTTTGTCCATCAAAAGGAATTACTTGGATTGGGTCATGCTGTGCTCTCCGCTAAAGATGTGGTAGGCAAAGAGCCATTTCTCGTAATACTTCCCGATGACCTCTTTGAGCAAAAGGAGTTGGTGCTTAAGAAAATGCTGAACATCTTTGAACAATACCACGGCAGCGTTGTTGCCGTGAAGCAAGTAGAGCCGGACGAGATATCAAGATACGGCGTAGTCAAACCGAAAAGGATAGCAAAAGATGTCTATCAAATCATGGACTTTATAGAAAAACCGGAGCCGTCCCAAGCCCCCTCAAATCTTGCCATAATGGGTAGATACGTGCTTATGCCCGAGGTCTTTGAAGAACTACAATCTACCTCCTTCGGTATAGGTGGCGAGCTCCAGATAACCGATGGATTAAAACGGTTGCTCCGAAGACAAGCTGTATTTGGATATGAAATTGAAGGTGACTACTATGATGCCGGCACAATATTAGGGTGGATTAAAGCTACAATAGCGCTGGGATTAAAACATCCTGAAATAGGCCCAGAATTGAAAGATTACTTGAACCACCTTGTCCATTGACTACTGACAACTGACTGCTGACCGCTCTTTCACATTGTCAAATCCCCCTTACTCCCCCTTTAGAAAAGGGGGATTTAGAGGGATTGTGGCAAAGTTTAACTTTCCCCCTTTGGCGGAGGAGTTCGCACCGAGCCTTCCTGCTGCAACGTATCCATAAGACGAGCAGCTCTGGGATAACCAATACGAAGACGGCGTTGCAAGAATGAAACAGAGATATGTTCATACTCCTTCGCCATCTGCCTCGCTTCTTCCAAAAGGGGATCCTCATACATAGCAGCCTTTTCACCCGGAGAAGGTAGCCGTCCCATTTCACCAAAGTTGATAAGGCTTGTCCCTGACCGGCGTTGATTCCCCAAAAAATAAACCAATCTTTCAATTTCAGAATCAGAAACGAATGTTCCTTGAAGCCGTTTGGGCTTGCTAGCCTCGGTAGGCATATAAAGCATATCGCCTCTGCCAAGCAACTTCTCAGCTCCTACCATATCAATAATAGTACGTGAATCAACCTGTGAAGTAAGTGCAAAGCTAATTCGAGTGGGGAAGTTAGCTTTAATAAGTCCGGTAATTACATCAACGGAGGGACGTTGTGTGGCTACAACAAGGTGTATGCCGGTAGCTCGAGCTAGTTGAGCCAAGCGGCAAAGACCACGCTCCACCTCATCAAAAGCCGCCATCATTAGATCAGCCAGCTCATCAATGATAACTATTAAATATGGCAGCGCCTCTTCAGGCGAACGGTCTTTATTATAACCCTCGATGTTGCGCACCCCCGCCTGAGCAAACTGACGATATCTCCTATCCATTTCTTGATTAAGCCACCTCAATCCCTTCAAGGCCATGTCGGTATCGACAATTACCGGCGCAACTAAGTTAGGTATTGCATTAAAAACCACCAACTCCACCCTCTTGGGGTCAATCATGATAAAACGGACATCATCAGGGCTATCATGTAACAGCAAGCAACAAATAACGGAATTTAAACAAACAGTCTTACCGCTACCGGTAGCACCAGCAATGAGTAAATGGGGCATTTTAGCCAGGTCAGCCACAACTGCTTCACCGCCAGCACCTTTCCCCAGAGCAACAGCTAGCTTCGACTTAGCCTTCATCTTTTGAAAAGCTGCGGTCTCTATCACATTACGAAGAGAAACCACCCCAAACACGGTATTGGGAACCTCAATGCCCACCATTGATTTTCCAGGAACAGGAGCTTCAACCCTGATGCTGGAAGCGGCTAAAGCCAATGCCAGGTCGTTAGCTAGAGAAGTTATCCTCTCCACTCTAACTCTAGTCCGCGCTACCTCCCTGCCATCTTTATACTTCCGGTCCCAGCCTGGCTCAACACCAAACTGTGTTACTGTAGGTCCGATATTTGTTTGCACCACCTTAGCCTCCACCCCATAGCTAGTTAAAGCTTCTTCAATTAACTGAGCTCGCCTATTGACATCCTCCGGGGACAACACCACTTCCACTGGTTTATCCAGAATCTCAATCGGGGGAAGCTGCCAACCACCAGGGGTAATAATAGGTTCGTGCTCCCTTATTACCTGCTCTACCTGTCCTGTTTGTTTTACTTCAGGAATCTCAATATGCCCGGGTTCAGCAGGAGCAGTTTCAGCAGGGACACCCGGAGTTATGATAGCCCGAGGCTTACGAACTTGAGCCCGAATACTTCGAAAGGCACGCCGAAATTTTCGACCGACAATGGTTATCGCATGCCACACCCTGGCCGGGGCGATAAAAATAATTCCCAAGAGGACAAGCCCGGCTATTCTAAGACCACCGATAATACCCTGAGACCCGGCTATCCACTGTCCAATCCAGCCTCCCAATGTAGCCTGGCTGAGAATGCCAACACGGAAAAAGGAAAGCAGCCCCCAGATAGCTATGATAAAGATAATCCCAGCCACAATCCAGTTCCAGTGCCTTGCAACCTTTACAAACGAATTCCAGCGTTTTTTAAGCAACTCATAATGCTCCCCCCTGGTCACCCAGATTGTGGCGCCCACTGCGACGGCTATCAGGGCCAGCCCAAGACCAAACAAGCCAACTATACCAGCTCCTGCCGCGACTAAAATGGGATAGAGCAGATAAAGCAACCCCACTATGACCAGAATTAATATGAACCTCCATACTAAGGGTCTGGCAAGGAAACCCAGAAATCGCCTCACTGCTGATTGGCCCCCTGTTTTCCTCCGCCTTAATTTAGGAGTTGCTTTATGTTTTACCCTGGACATGGGACAAAGCTATGCCTCCAAAGTTACCGGAATGATTATAGGGTGGCGACGAGTTCTCTTGTAGAAGAAATCCGCCAGGAGAGTCTTGACCTTGGTATCTACGGCACGAGGGTCAGATAAACATTTTGGGGCATTTTTTAAGCCTGCTATTACTACACCCCGACTTTGTTCAATTAGTTTCTGCCCATCCTTACTATCAACAACCCCCCGACTTAGAACTTCGGGCTTTCCTACTAATTTGCCACCTTTAACATTAATGACAGTCACTACCACTACAACTCCATCTTGAGAAAGCTGCTTTCGGTCACGAAATACAGCACTATCCAGGGCATATGTCTTTGAACCAACCACATAAATATCCTTTAACGGAGTCTTGTCCACAATCGCTCCTTTATCCCTCCCTAATTCAAGCATCTCTCCATCCTGAAGGACAAAGATATTATCCTTAGCTATACCCAAACTCTCCGCTAATTTAGCATGCAAGCTTAAATGGCGGTATTCGCCATGAACAGGGATAAAGAACTTAGGCTTAACCAGGGTAAGTAATAACTTCAATTCTTCCTGACTACCATGCCCATGGACATGAACTTGAGATAACTTGTCGTAAACCACATTAGCACCTTGCCGAAAAAGGCTGTCAATGGTTCTATTAATCAACGCTTCATTGCCAGGAATAGGGGTTGCTGATATCACCACTGTGTCACCAGAGACAATCTGCACCTGGTCATGGTCCCCATTAGCTATACGCACCAAAGCAGATGTAGGTTCACCTTGACTCCCAGTAGCTAGTATCACAATCTGGTTGTGCACCAAATATCTAAGCTCATCACTCTGGCAAAAAATGCCCGGAGGCGCAACAAGATAACCTGACTCTAATGCTATTGGCACTATCGCCTTCATACTTCTCCCGGTGATAAACACACGACGATTGTGTTTAGCAGCAGCGTCGATTACCTGTTGTATGCGGGAAATAAGGGAAGCAAAGGTAGTTATAATTACTCTCCCTGAAGCTCCAGCAATGATATTGTCTAAAACACCGCTGACCACCTTTTCAGAAGGAGTATATCCCGGAAGCTCAACATAAGTAGAGTCGGAAAGAAGAAGCAAAACACCCTTCGCCCCTAATTGCGCCAGCCGACTAAGGTCAGTTGGCATACCAATGACAGGGGTATAATCAATCTTGAAATCACCACTGTGGACTACAATGCCTAAAGGAGTACCAATGATTAACCCCATAGCATCAGGAATGCTATGACATACCGGGAAAAACTCTATGGTAAAGCTACCGAGGTTAATCTTATCCTCATAAGAAACTATGTTTACCTTGGGTTTAATCTTTACACCGCGCTGTTTGAGTTCCGCAGAGAGCAATTTTTCAGTAAGTCGAGCAGTGTAAACAGGGCAATCAAGTTGCGGCAAGACATAAGGCAAAGCGCCAATATGGTCTTCATGCCCATGAGTAATAACCATCCCCCTTATGCTCTGCTGCCTCTTTAGAAGATAGCTGATGTCAGGGATGAGAAAGTCGGCCCCGAGCGTTTCCGCATCAGGAAACATAAGCCCGGCATCAATGACAATAATATCATTGTCATATGCCAAAGCCATCATGTTTTTGCCGATCTCTCCCAGCCCACCTAAGGGAATTATACTCAGTCTCCCCTGTGTCATTGTTTTAGCCTAGAACAATTCTAACTGCCGCACACCAACTTCCTCAGGTATCCTTTCCCATTGAGTCAGTATTTGCGGAATCCGAAGCATGTCCTCCTGAATAATTTTGCGTAGACTTCCTTGATGGAGAGCAGCAGCGGGGTGATACATAGGGTAATAAATAATATCATTCTGTTTCCGCGGCTTTCCATGAATTTTACCTATGCTTTCCCCGGGAAAATACTTGGCCAAGGAATAACGCCCTAGAGTGACAATCACTCTAGGTTGGATTATTTCCACCTGATGGTCAAGCCATTTGGAGCAAGCTTGTATTTCATCGGGTAAAGGGTCACGGTTTTGCGGGGGACGGCACTTAATTACATTGGCAATGTAAACCTGCTCACGCCGCAATCCAATCGAGGCTAACAGCTGGTCTAAAAATCCCCCCGCTGCCCCGACAAAAGGGCGCCCCTGCTGGTCTTCATTCCAGCCAGGTGCCTCACCTATAAAAAGCAAATCAGCATTCTCAGGACCTTCACCGGGCACTACTTTATTGCGATGCTTAGCTAATTCACAATCCTGACAACTGGCAATCTGCCGATAAACTTCAGTTAACGCTGACATCTAAATTTGAGGATAGCATAATCATGAGCCGTTTATAAAGAGCAAAAAACACCTTATTCCTCCTCTTCACCTTCATCTTGCTCCCAAATAGGCTCAGTGAAGCGGTCAATAAATTCAGCAGTAGCTATCTTGATTACTTCCCCCATCTCTTCCTTCGATTGCTCAGCCATATCGCTAAGCTCAGTCAACTCGATATCAATCCCCAACATCCGGGTTAAAACTTCAAGCACAGCATAGGATGCCCCGGGATTTGCTATCTGAATAGCATATGCTGGCACCTCCCCTAACAAACAAACACCTTCAATATCACGCTCTTTAGCCATTCCCAAAAATAAGCCATTTAATCCGGCAATGCGAAGGTTACCCCTAAAAACAACATCGTATTTCTGTAACTCTTTAATTAGCCCACGTTTTGTAGCTACCGCCCAGACTTTCGAATCCTCACTGTGATGAATCCGCGTTACTGCAGCAGCACAGCTATACACCCTTTTTACCTTGAATTTCCGGGCAACATCTAGAACACAAGATAGTAACTCATATCCCTTGGAGCTGGGTTGTTCCTCACCAATGAATATTATCAGCCCCTTCTTAGCTTTACCATCCTGCCAGTAATAAAACTTGCTTTCCGGAAAACGTGGTTTCTCAATTACATTATCCTTAACCGCAACGCCAACAGGCTCAAAAAAGTTGACCGGGTCTATCTCCCCTATTTCCTCTGCATTCAGCTTCTCCTTTAAATATTGAGCCACTATTAACGAGACATTACCTATGCCAGGCCATGAAGCAAGCATGAAGCAGCTTTTGGGATGGGGTTCCTTAGAAAGCTTTAATATACCCTTCATGTTCTCGTTACCACAGATAATCGGGGACAATACAAATGAGGAACAAGAAAAATTCCATCAACCCACCTTGCCTCGTTTCCAACACCAATGATTTCTTTTAACACCTGGTAAACATTTCCCGAAACCATGGTATCCTTCACTCGTCCCACTATGTTACCATTCGCCACTTTATAGCCTAACAGGACATTACCACTAAAGTCACCACTAAGCAAATTACCCTGTTCCGCACCCATAAGTTGCTCCACAATCAACCCCTCTTTCATATCCTTCAACATATCTTCAAACCGGTCCTCACCCACCTCTATTACCACTGAGCTTATGTTTGGAGCAGGAGGTCTATCTCCTGACCGCCTGCCACTGCCAGTGCTTTTTTTAGCAGATAAAGCCGCTGTTTGCAAATCATAGAGGAAATTCGCTACTTCTCCTTTTGCAATCAGAGGTATTCGCTGGCTAGGTATACCTTCACCATCACAAGGACAACTTCCTGGTCGATAAGGTAAAGTAGCATCGTCCCGGATGGTGAGCTTGCTATCAAAAACACGCTCTCCTAACTTACCCTTTAACCACGAAGTCCCTTCAAGGACTGCCTTACCACTAAAAGCAAGCATCAGCGGAGCTAGCAAAACACTGGCTACGCCGCGAGGAGTAAAGATAATTGGTAGTTGTTTAGTGGATGTAGCAGCCTTACTTTTAGCTAGCTCTAACTGTGTGATTATCCTGTTTGCCAGAATATCAATGTCAGTGAAAAAACGACATGAACTATCACTATCCCCAACAAAAAGCATATCAGTGCCTTTCATAAGCACACCTTCCAGGTTAATGCTGAACAAGCTCTTATCCCATCTCGCTTCACCACCCTGAGAATTAACCAGGTGAACTGAGCTTACCCCCTTTGTCACCTCGACATCGCAGAGAAGCTCAGGAGTATGCTCCCTGACCTTGGCAATAAGTTGCTTACCAAGCTCAACCATCTGTTCCATGGTTATCATTGGTATTTCAGAGTCAAAAACAGCCACATCAGGGTAATCATTTGATGAGGGAAACTCAAAGTTAGCTGAAGGTCCAAAGGGTGCTGTTTCCACCGCCATAAGAGTTAAAGTCTCCACATCACCCACACCGCGACCAAAGGCGAAGCCAACCCTACCGTCCTTAAAAATTCGCAGGGCAACGCTGGTAATTTCTTTAGATTGAATTTGCTTCAACCGATTAGCTTCAAAATGAACTGGCACTATTTGAGTTGAAACCTCAAAAATTTCTGCTTGCTCGGCCTTCCCTTTAATAGCGTCAAGCACCCTTTCCATCATCTACCCCCAATTACGCAATGACGAATCCTGATATGTGGACTGCCATTGGAAACAGGGAGCGGAGATTGCCCTCCCTTACCACAACCACCACCTTGATTCATACCTAAATCATTGCCAATAGCATCTATGTTACCCAAGGTAACAAAAACATTGCCGGTTAATACCACCGGGCGTAGCAATTCTGCCAATTTCCCATCACGAATCATGTAAGCTTCACCTGCGGAGAAGGTGAACATCTCCAGGCTGGTTGTTCCCCCATACCAATCCCTGACGTAAACCCCGTCTTTGATTTCACCAAGCATTTCCTCAAAAGATGTGCCCCCAGGCTCAATGAAGGTATTGGTCATTCGCACTATAGGCGGGAAGAGGTAATTAATGGCGCGAGCATTCCCGGTTGGCTTTTCCCCCATTCTAGCCGCTGTCTCCCTAGAATGAAGCCTTCCCACCAGGATACCTTCATGAATAAGATAAGTTTTTGAGGCTGGCGTCCCTTCATCATCATATCTATAGCTTCCTCGCAAACCAGGGATGGTAGCATCATCAACGATGTTAAGGTGCTTGCCGCCAAACCTTTTGCCCAGCACCATGACCTGCCGCAATGGCTCGTTCTGATAAACAAAATCTGCCTCAGATAAATGCCCGAAGGCTTCGTGAGCAAAAACACCTGCTATAATAGGGTCTAAAATGACGGTGTATTCACCTCCCTTTGCCTGAGGAGCGTGGAGAAGCGCAGCAGCACGCTTAGCTACTTCTTTCACCTCGTCGTGCAAGTTCTCTATCGCAGAAAAATCACCAACACTGCCCAGGCTCAACCCTGCTTGCTGGATTTCACCATTCCTTCGTGCTATAGCAGTAACCCGCAAGGCCAAGTCTGGCTTATCTTGCTCGATATAACTCCCCTCGGAATTAGCAAAAATAACCTTGCGGTTGACATCCTGATAGCCAATTCTCGAATCCTGAATTTGCGGTGAAGTAAGCATAATATCATTGT
>MNYD01000160.1 GCA_001872925.1 Dehalococcoidia bacterium CG2_30_46_19
TTATTTGCGTTGGATAGAGTAGAAAAGGTGGTTCAGAAAGTACGGGCAGTGGAGGTTGAAAAAGGAACAGCTAGCCGAATTTACCGGGAGGCTATCAATGCTGTTGATGAAGCAACCGACAGTAAAGAAGTCAAGAAAATAACTAAAGAGTATATCCATAAATTAACCCAGGTGCCCAAAGACACCACTGCTAAGCCACTCAAAGTAGGCATTGTCGGGGAGATTTATGTGGTTATCGAGCCTTTCGCTAATATGGATATAGAAGTGGAATTGGGCAAGTTAGGAATAGAGGTAGAGCGAACCATGACTCTTTCCCGATGGATTAAATATAGTCTGTTTCTTAACTACCTTGGGGTAGATGAATGGAAGGAGGTTCATAAATTGGCTGGTCCTTATGTCGACCATGATATTGGTGGTGATGGTTGGGAATCGGTAGGGGAGAAGGTGCTCTATGCTCACGAAGGGTTTGATGGTGTAATCCATTTAGCCCCTTTTACCTGTATGCCAGAGATAGTAGCTGAGAATATTATGTCATCGACAAAGGAGGATATACCCGTGCTGGCTATTACTTGCGACGAACAGCAGAGTAAGCAGGGAATGTTGACTCGACTTGAGGCTTTCGTAGACTTAATAGGCTTTAGAAGGCGGAGGAAGGAGCATGGGAGAAGAGTTTAAAAATCTGAACAAGCTTGTCAAAAGTAAGCAGATGATAGTATTCTTTATTGTTATGAGCATCGGTTCAATTTTGTTTTACCCTATTTTAAAATTAAAGCAAAGAAAAGCGCTGGAATTGCAGGAGGACATAAAAGCCTCTAATCGGGGCAAATTTAGGAAGTTTGGTGGGACTTCTCTTGGGAAGCTAGAGTAGATATGAAGGCTTATCTTGGCATTGATGTTGGCTCGGTCACTACGAAATTAGCTTTGCTTGATGAGGATGACCAGCTTATAGCCTCTACTTATCTGCGAACTCGGGGTAACCCGGTAGACATGGTGAAACAGGGGCTGAGGGAAATAAAGAAGCAAATGTCGCGTGAAGTCGAAATTAGTGGGGTAGCCACTACTGGAAGTGGTCGTTATCTGGCTAGTGTGCTTGTTGGTGCTGATTTGGTGAAGAATGAGATTACCACTCATGCTGTTGCTGCCATGCAACATATACCTGATGTGCAAACAATTTTTGAAATAGGTGGACAGGATAGCAAAATTATCGTAATTCGTGATGGTGTGGTCATTGATTTTGGTATGAATTCAGTGTGTGCTGCTGGAACGGGAAGCTTCTTGGAGCATCAAGCTGAGCGTTTGAATGTAAGGATTGAGGATTTTGGAGAGCATGCTTTAAGGAGTGAGAATCCAGCGCGTATCGCTGGGAGGTGTACTGTTTTTGCTGAATCAGATATGATTCATAAACAGCAACTAGGATATCCTCTCGATGACATTATTTACGGTTTATGTCAATCCTTAGTGCGCAATTATCTTAATAATGTTGCTCTGGGCAAGGAAATTCAGCCCAGATTAGTATTTCAGGGTGGTGTCGCTTTCAATAAAGGGATAATCAGGGCATTTAATGAGGCTTTCGACTCTGGAGTTTACGTCCCACCCCACAATGAACTTATGGGTGCTATAGGGGCTGCCATTCTGGTGCATGAGGAAATGCAGATTAAGCAGAATCATCATAAGAGTAATTTTAAGGGATTTGGCGTCAGCGATGTAGAATTCAAGACTTCTTCTTTCATATGCAAAGCTTGCCCGAATTTATGTGAAATCTCTCAAATTTCTGCTGATAGTAAAGTTTTAGCCAGGTGGGGAGGGCGTTGTGATATGTGGGAGAGGGTCCCAGAGAGCTAGTCTCCTTTGTGTATGGCTAGAAAATATCAATTGATCATCGTTGGTGGTGGTCCTGCAGGGCTTACTGCGGGACTTTATAGTGCTAGAGGGGGATTCAAGGTATTGCTTATCGAAAAGGAGGTAATTGGTGGGCAAATTGCCAATGCTGACCGCGTAGACAACTATCCCGGCTTTCCGGAAGGTATTTCTGGATTTGAGTTGGCGCGGCTTATCCATCAACAAGCTACGAATCATGGATTGGAAACTATGTCTGGTGAAGTTACTGGATTAACATCCCGTTATGGTAGCAACATAGTCAATACCACTGAGGGTGATTTTATAGCTCAAGCGGTGATCATCGCTGGAGGGTCGCAATTTCGTAAATTAGAAGTGCCTGGTGAAGGTGAATTCTTAGGTAAAGGAGTTTCTTATTGTGCTACTTGTGATGGTCCTTTATTTCGAGACAAAGCAGTGGCGGTAGTTGGAGGTGGGGATACTGCTGTTACTGATGCTCTTTCTCTGAGCAAGTTTGTTTCTTCGGTTAAGGTTATCCATCGCCGTAATCAGTTGCGAGCGAGCAAGGTATTACAAAGAAAAGCGCAAACTGAGCCCAAAATAGAATTTATATGGGACAGTGTGGTGACTGAAGTGAAAGGAAAGGAAAAACTCACAGATTTAGTGCTTAAAAATACCAAAAATGGTATAATATCATTGTTAGCTGTAGATGGTGTCTTTGTCGCCATCGGGTTAGTTCCTAATACTGAATATCTGCGGGGAGTTTTGCCTCTCGATGAGGGGGGATACATAATTACTACCGAACTGATGGAGACAACAGTGCCTGGTATATTTGCGGCAGGTGATATTCGTCATAACTCGGTGAAGCAGGCAATAGTTGCTGCTGGAAATGGTGCTGTTGCTGCGTTATCAGCGGAGTGGTTCATCGATTCGCTATGAAAGTTATTTTTTTAACGGACGTTCCTTCGAAGGGGAAGGCAGGGGAGATAAAGGCGGTAAGTGATGGGTATGCACGAAACTTCCTTTTCCCAAAGGGGTTGGCCCAAGTAGCAACACCTGAGGTGGTGAAACAGGCTGAGATCAGTCTGCGGAAGAAAGTGACTGAAGAAAGCTTGGACAAGGAAAAGATGGTCAAGTTGGCTGAGCAAATTGAAGGAATTCAAATTTGCCTCAAGGCCCATGTAGGCGCTGAAGACCGTCTCTTCGGTTCTATCACTGAAGCTAATATTGCTGAAGAACTGAGCAAAATTGTAGATGCTCCTATTGATAAGAGGCAAGTAGTTTTGGATAATCCATTACGCCAGATAGGTGAATATGAGGTTACTATCAAATTTGCTGGGGACTTGGAGTCACGAATCAAGGTAATTGTCGAGCCGGGAAAAGCTTAAAATGATAGCAGAAAAATTACCCCCTCATGATATTGAGGCAGAAGAAGCTGTAATTGGTTCCTTAATTGTTGACCCTGATGCTATATTTAAGATAGTGACGTTCCTTGCTCCCGAAGACTTTTTTGACGAAACCCACAAGGTAATTTATCAAGCTTGTTTATCCCTTCACCAACGCAACGAAGTTATAAACCAGATTACAGTAGCGCATGAGTTAATGCGACAAAACAGGTTGGAACAAATTGGTGGAGCTGCTTATTTGAGCCATTTAATATCCATTACACCTACACCGCTCTATGTTGAGCATTATGCTCGGATAATATCCAATGCAGCGGCAATGAGACGATTAATTGCTGCTGCGGGACAGATTGCTGCTATTGGATATGAAGCTGGGGCTGACGTTGAGTCCACTCTAAACAAAGCTATAGACATTCTCTTTCAAGTGGGAAATAAAGGGGCTCCAACAAATTTGGTCCTGGTTCGCGATGTCCTGAGCAAGTATTTTGAGGAAGTGGGGCAACCTTCATTAGAGGAAAAGCAAATACCTCATATTTTAACTGGCTTTATTGGGTTGGATAACTTATTAGGTGGGTTACAAAAGTCAGATTTAATCATTTTAGCGGCAAGACCAGCGGTGGGGAAAACGAGTTTAGTCCTGAATGTCGCTAGGAATGCTGCTATTGAGCAGAAAGCCTGTGTTGCCCTTTTTAGTCTAGAGATGTCTCAGGATACAATTGTTCAGCGTCTGTTATCCTCCGAAGCGAAGGTGGATTCCAAGGATGTTCGTTTGGGACATTTTACTGAAAGGGAGGAAAGACGGATTATGGATGCCAGTGGAGTTTTATCAGAGGCGCCAATTTATATTGATGATGCCCCTCAGCAGCGTGTTATGGATATAGGAAGTAAGGCGAAACGTCTTCATCGTGAGCGTGGCATTGACCTGATTGTCATTGATTATCTGCAATTGATACAAGGCGATGGCAAGAATGTGCCCCGAGTTCAGGAAATGAGCAATATAACTCGTTCATTAAAGGGGTTGGCCAGGGAATTGAATGTGCCGGTGCTTGCAGTATCTCAGCTTAGCCGTGCTGTGGAATGGCGTGCCTCTCACAGACCTCAGCTCTCCGACCTGCGGGAGAGCGGTAGTATTGAGCAAGATGCTGATGTTGTATTTTTTATCCATAGAGAATCTATGTATTGTGAGGAAGAGGAATGGAATAGGACACACGATGTAGAGAAGGAGCCCTATCCTAGAGGTGAGGCTGATATTATTGTTGAAAAGCATCGAAATGGTCCTCTGGGTATAGTTAAATTGCGTTTTCTTCCGTGGTTCACTCGATTTGATAATGTAGAAGTAGTGCCAGCCCCTGGTTCTGAGGAGTTAATATAACATGACAAATAAAAACTTGCCTGCTTCTCTGAGAGGTGAGGAATTTGTCCTTTTACCCGAATCATTTTTTACTCAAGCAATACCTGAAATAGAGGATATAGCCGAGCTCAAGGTGGTTCTTTGCTTTTTCTATTTACTCCATCATAAGCAGGGGTATCATGAGTTTATCACCCATGGGGAATTGCTATCTTATTGTGTTCCTGTTATCGGGGAACAGGGGTTCCACAGCGGTTTAAGAGCGGCTATAAAGGGGGAGGTTATTTTATCACTTAGTAAGGATATTAACGGAAGGCAGGAAGATGTTTACTTTGCTAACAAGGAGGCTCTAGATAGGGCGAGCCGCGGGATAACTCCTAAACAGGCAGCACAACCACTCAATATCTTTGCTCTTTATGAGCAGAATATAGGTTTGATAACCCCACTAGTTGCTGAGGAGCTTAAAGAAGCGGCGAAAGTTTATCCAGCACAGTGGATAGAGGAAGCTTTTAAAGAAGCGGTTAACATGAATAAGCGTAGTTGGAAATACATCTCTCGTATCCTTGAGAGGTGGGCTAGCGAGGGTAAAGATAGTGGAGAGTATAGACAAGGTATTAAAAAGAGCGGTGCCAATAAATACATTAAGGGCAGATACGGGCATCTCGTCAAAAGATAACCAGGATAGTAAGGAAGTTTGTCCTATTTGCAAAGGGGCTGGGCTTGTTCATCCTCTTCTAGCCTCGGGGCAACCTGATTTCAGCAATGTAGTTCCCTGTCAGTGTAAGAAGGAGGAGCTAGAGGAGAAGAAACTACAGTATCTCCAAAAATATAGTAATCTTGGCTCGTTATTGCAGATGATGACCTTCGATAATTTTGACTATAAGCGGATGAACCTCTCTCTGGAGCAACGTCAAAATCTGCGAAAAGCCTTTGATGTAGCAAAAGACTTTGCACATTCTCCAGAGGGTTGGTTGGTATTTCAAGGTGTCAATGGCTGTGGCAAAACTCATTTAGCAGCAGCTATTGCTAATCATCGATTAGAACAAGGCAAGCCAGTCTTATTCATAGTGGTTCCTGACCTCCTTGACCATCTGCGCTCTACCTTTAACCCGGAGAGTAAAATATCATATGACGAGTTTTTTGAAATGGTAAAGCAGTCTCCTTTGCTAATACTCGATGACTTTGGCGAGCAATCTGCTACTCCTTGGGCTCAGGAAAAGCTATATCAATTAATTAATCACCGTTACAATGCCAGATCACCGATGGTGGTTACCACTTGTCTTTCCCTGGATGAGATTGAGACCAGAATCAGCTCACGAATGGTAGATCCAAAATTAAGTTTGGTGTTCAATATCATTGCTCCTGATTATCGTGGTGACATAAAACCTATTCAGCCCGCCGAACGCTCATCACGAAAACGCTATTCCTAAAAAACATTTTATTGCAATAAGCGCATATCGTTGTTAAAATAAGCCAACGTTATATGCCAGATTCAGAAGCAGTAAATTTGCCGGTTCTGGTTCTTAATCAGAGCTATGAGCCATTAAATTTATGTCGTGTACGCCGAGCCATAATCTTGACTGTTTATGGTAAAGCTGAAGTCTTGGAAAACAGCAGGGGAGAAATTCATTCCGCAAGGCAGGTTTTTCAAGTACCCTCGGTGATACGTCTTGCTTATTTTGTTAAACGTCCTTATCACGAAAGAAAATTAACCAAGGTCGAGGTATTCATCCGTGATGAATATACTTGCCAATATTGTGGTAAACAAACCAGGGAGCTTACTTTAGACCATGTAATTCCAAGGCAGCATGGTGGGGGGCATATTTGGGAGAATGTGGTTAGTGCTTGTAAGGGCTGCAACCGCCGTAAAGGTGGGCGCACGCCTGAAGAGGCAGGGATGAAATTGCTACGCGCTCCACGCACCCCTCGCCACGGCGGCTTCTATATTCCCTATCATTACCTTAATAGCCATAGTGAGTGGCAAAAGTATATTCCTGAATAAATATATGACTATGCCTTGTTCAAGTTAGCTGATCGAGGGATAGTTCTCTAACACTCTGGTCATCGAGCTTTATTGTTACTGTTTCTTTTAAGGGATTAGTGCTAATCACTTTAGCCTTCCCAAAAGGTGTTGAGATCTCCTGCTTTACTCGAGGCATTTTCTCCTTCATAGCTGCGTATTGTTTGCATTCATAGCTAAGGCAGCACAGGAGTCGCCCGCAAATTCCAGAGATTTTCATGGGACTCAAGGATAACTTTTGCTCTTTAGCCATTCTGATCGACACTGGTACAAATTCTTTGAGAAAGCTCTGGCAACATAGTGGACGGCCACATTTCCCAATACCCCCGATCAACCTAGCTTCATCTCTAGGGCTTACTTGTCTCAACTCCACTCTTGTTCTGAGGCGCTGGCTTAGTTTTCGAACTAGCTCTCTGAAGTCGATCCTTGTTTGAGCACTAAAGTATATAGTTAAGTGCTTACCATCGAGGTTATAATGAGCCACAAGAGGCTTCATTGCTAGGTCAAGCTCACTAACCAATTTTTTACAGCTATTAAGGGCTTCACTTTCTTTGTGGTAATTCTGCTTAGCTTTTTCTAAATCTTCTGGTTGTGCCTGGCGTACTAATTTTACTAATGGTTTTTGGGGATTGCTTGCCTGCTGAGCCTCGGCAATAACCACTTTACCCAGGTCTGTTCCATGCTCTATGTCCAATACCACGTAATCATTAAGTTCTACTTGGATTTCACCAGTATCACAATAAATTACCTTACTTTTAGGTTGAAGATAAACTCCGACTATCATAAGCTAGTTCTCCACCTTTGGCATATTAAGCATTAGCCATTCCAATAGTAATCGTGGATTTATGTTTTTGATTATCTGGTCTCTTACCAAACATAAATTAGCAATGAAGTCATTAATTTCACGCATGGTTAAATTACTTGCCTGTCGTTCCAGTGTAGCTTTATAGTCTATATTGGTGATAGGTTCCTCGCAACTGCCCCGAATAAGCATCAAGTCACGCCACCAATCAATCCAGTTTTCTATAATTTCTATTACAGCCCTTCGCTGCTGATTAAATTGAGTAGCCCACTCTTGGGCACAGGCAAAGCGCTGTTCTAAATTAGCAATAAGTAGCGAGATAAATTTATTAATATTTTGAGCTCGCTGAGAAAGTAAATTATCATCTTTCATGGCTGATATCGCCCAGCCGAGGCAGCCGTGACTCAGTCGCGCTAAAAGATTTGCTTCATCGGGATTAATGTTATAACGGTCTATAAGTATTTTTTGTATCTCCTTCGTGGGCAGACGCTTGAATTCGAGTCTTTGACATCGGGAGATAACCGTCAGCGGAAGGCGAGTTTCCTCGCTAGCTAGCAACAACCAGAGGACTTTGGATGGTGGTTCTTCCAAAATTTTGAGTAAACAGTTTGCCGCTTCAATGGATAGATATTCGGCATCGTTGATGATGAATACTTTATATTTGCCTTCGTATGGTGGTAGGTTAGCTAAATGCTGAAGCTCTCGAATACTATCGATGCTGATTTCGACATTTGAGTTCAAGTGTGTGACGATGACATCGGCATGCTTTTCTTGGGCAATTCTGCGACAGGAATGGCATTGACCACAGGGTGGTTCAGTGCCATCGCAATTCACTGCTTGCGCTATGTTAAGAGCTAAAGTTCTTTTTCCTATGTGGTGTGGACCTGCTAGGAGATAGGCGTGTGCGATGTTACCTTCTCTAAAATTTTGGGTTAATAAAGATAAAACTTTGTCTTGTCCAATTACTTGCCACATGTTAAATTTTACCCTTAAAAATTCGGAGAATTTTTAGGGGCCCATTAAATTGTGTCTAAGCCTATTAAATCCTGGTAAGTTTCTCGGCGACGGATAAGATTCGCTTTGCCTTCATTCACCATAATTATAGCTGGTCGGGGCAAGGCATTATAGTTGCTCCACATCGGGATAGAGTAAGCGCCGCAAACCGGTATCGCTATAATATCGCCTGGGGAAACCGAAGCCAAATTAGTGTCTCTTACTAAAATATCTCCTGATTCGCAAAGCTTGCCAGCGATAGTAACGATTTCACTCTCTTCCTGCAAAGCTTTATTGGCTACCAGAGCTTCATGTTTAGTTCCGTAAAGGGCAGGGCGGATGTTATCATTCATGCCACCATCGATACATATGTATTTTCTTATGTTGGGTATCTCCTTTATCGCTCCAACTTTATATAATGCTACTCCAGCTTGGGCGATAATGCCTCTTCCCGGCTCGATGATGAGTCTGGGGTAGTCTAATTCAAGTTGAGGAATAAGGTTATTCAGCTTCTCCCCTATGGCGTGAGCATATTCAGCTACATCAGGTGCTTTAGAATCCAGGGAATATCGGACAGCAAAACCTCCGCCAACGCTAAACTCCTTGAATTCAAAACTATCCTTTCGCTTCATTTGGTGAATGAAGCGGAGGACGAACTCTATGGCTAGCTGGTAAGGCTCTAGCTCGAATATCGGGGAACCAAGGTGAAAATGGAATCCTACTAGATTAATATTGGAAGCTGCTGTAGCTTGCTCTACAGCTTCTTCAGCTTGTCCTGTAGCCAAGGGAAAACCAAATTTGCTGTCTAATGTTCCTGTTGTGGTGTATTTGTGGGTGTGAGGGTCTACCCCAGGAGTGATGCGAAGCAAGATATCTTGATTGATGCCTTTGTCATAAGCTAGTTTATTAAGCAATTCAAGTTCGTAAAGATTATCTACGACAACTCGTCCAACATTCCAATTGAGAGCCAATTCCAGCTCTTCCAAGGTCTTGTTATTGCCGTGGAAATAAACTTTGCTCAGTGGGAAGTCTACGGAGTGAGCAATAGCAAGCTCTCCACCGGAAACAACGTCAAGTCCCAGCCCTTCTTGGGCAATGAGGGCAGCTAAAGCTCTGTTAAGAAAAGCTTTAGAGGCGTAAATGACTAGTGTGTCTTTATAATATTTGGAGAATTCGGTGATAAATTGATGGCAATTATGGCGAATGGTGAACTCGTCGAAAATGTAGAGTGGTGTGCCGAGTTCCTCGGCTAAATCAACGGTATCGCAGCCGCCAATGAGAAGATGCCCTTGATTATTTACTTCCGTGGTAAGCGGGAAAAGGGAAAGTTTAG
>MNYD01000081.1 GCA_001872925.1 Dehalococcoidia bacterium CG2_30_46_19
GGAGCCTGTCCTGAGCATCTTGAGATTCTTCCCCTTCACTTCGTTCAGGGTCAGAATGACAGGAGGCGAAGGGCTCGCAATGACAAAGGGAAGACTCAGAATGACAGGAAAGGAGGGTTCATGGCCAAGGTGGTAAAAGGGGCATCTGGGTTGTCAGGGGCTGGCAGTTGGGGCAAAAGTAGGTGCCGCGGTTCCGCAGAAAAATACGCTCAATGGGGGCACCACAAATGGGACAGGGCATGCCTTTCCTGTGAGCAACTTTGAAATCAAGATGGGCTGTGCCCAACTGACCACCAGGGCGGATATAAGTATCCGTGCTAGCTCCTTTTTTAGCGATAGCTGAGCGAAGGATGCTCTGAATGGAATTATGTATATCTTGAATCTCCCTGGTGGATAAGCTGTCGGTAGTTCTGAGGGGATGTATTCGAGCGGCAAAGAGGGTTTCATCGGCATACATATTGCCGATTCCAGCGATGAGGCTCTGGTCAACGAGAGCCACCTTGATAGGAATATGATGTTTGCTTAACCTTTGTGACAAAACGTTAGCGGTGAAATCCTTGTCCAGCGGCTCAGGTCCCAGCTTGCCAATGATAGGTGCGATATTTTCCCCAAGCCATATTATTCCCAAGCGTCTCTGGTCATTGAAGACAAGTTGATTGCCATTGGAAAAGGTGAAACTCGCTCTGGTATGAGGTCTAATCTCCTTTGGGTTTAATAATAATGCTCCGCTCATTCTAAGATGCATAACCAGGTATTGGGCGCTTGATAGCTGAAAAATGAGATATTTTCCACGGCGGTTAATGCTTTCTATTGCTTGTCCGGTTAGTCTGCGGCAGAATTCTGGTACTGGTAGCTGATATATTAATTGGCTGTCAAAAACACTAACCTGGTCGAAACGTTGTCCCACCACCCAGGGTAAAAGTTCATTTTTGATTGTTTCTACTTCAGGTAACTCGGGCAAATTCTTTCCTATGTAAGTTTATTCCACAGTTCAACTATCTTTTCATGTAATTCGTTTATATCACCTTCGTTACAGATTACCTCATCGGCGGATTTCATCTTCTTTTCGTCAGGCGTCTGCGATTTAAGTCGCGCTAAGATTTCGTCCCGGTCAGCTTTTTGACCTCTGGTAAGCCTTCGGAGCAGTGTCTCTGGTGAAGCTGTTACCAGCCATACTTTATCTACCAATGTAGTCCAGTTAGCCTCAATGAGCAGGGCAGCTTCCAAAGCGACCACTTTTGTTCCCAGGCGGCGATAATTTTCAATCCTTTCCTTTACCACTTGATACGCTTCAGGATGCACTATCTCGTTTAATTGTGCCAATGCTTTTGGGTTGGAGAAAACCAACTGTGCCAATTTAACGCGGTTGATTTCCCCACTAGGTCGCAACACCTCCGTGCCGAAAATGTCGATTATCTTCTGCCAGGCCTGGCTATGCGGTTTATAAACTCCCTGTGCTGCTTTATCGGCATCTATGACTGCAGCGCCAAGCTCAGCCAGAAATCGGCATACTGTGCTTTTGCCACTGCCGATATTGCCGGTTACTCCAATGACGACCATTCTGCTGAATTATACCTCAATTTATATTAATTTAGGTTACGATGATATAATAGTCGAGGTTGGTTGGTGATGGAAAAGGAGGCAATACTTTATGAAAAGCTTCCCAGTGATAGGGTGAGGTGTCATGTTTGTCAGTGGAGGTGCGTCATCAATCCCGGTAAAATGGGCGTTTGTCAGATGCGCCTCAATCGTGGTGGCAATTTATATACTCTCAATTATGGTGAAGTATCCTCGGCAGCTTCCGACCACATTGAGAAGAAGCCTTTATTTCACTTCTTCCCCGGCAGCTTTGCCTTTTCCCTGGGCACATGGGGGTGTAACTTTCATTGCCAGCATTGCCAGAACTGGGAGATTTCCTGTGGTGATATTCCAGCGACCTCGCGTTATCTGTCTCCGGAGAAGGAAATAGAGTTAACCCGGGAATATGGCTGTGAAGGCATTGCCTGGACTTATAATGAGCCAGCGGTATGGTTTGAATATACTTTAGATTCCGCCAAGCTGGCCAAGCAAAACAGTTTATACACCGTTTATGTCACCAATGGCTATCTTACCCCGGAGGCTCTGGATACTATAGGTCCCTACCTCGATGCCTGGAGGGTTGATGTTAAAGGGTTTAGCGATGACTTCTACCGTAAATTAGCTAAGGTGTCCCATTGGCAGGGTATTCTCGATGTTGCTAAACGAGCCAAGGAGAAGTGGGATATGCATGTTGAGGTGGTGACCAATATCATTCCTACAATGAATGATGACGAGGAGCAGCTTCAGGGCATTGCCGCCTGGATTCGGGATAATTTAGGAGAGCTTACCCCGTGGCATGTGACTCGCTTTTATCCCATGCATAATCTAAGTTACCTGCCAGCTACCCCGGTATCCACTCTGGAAAAGGCTTATAGAATTGGTAAGGAGGTGGGGCTAAAGTTTGTTTATCTTGGCAATGTTGCTGGACATGAGTATGAAAATACTGTGTGCTACTCCTGTGGCAAGCTGAATGTTCGCCGGATTGGCTATGATACCGATGTTGTCGGGCTTGATGACTCTAAATGTAAATTTTGTGGTGCCGAGCTTAATTTCAGGACAGAGATGAAACAATAATGGAGGGTAGGTCCATGGAAGAGGAGCTTCATCCTGTAGTAAAACTGGCTAAGGATACTGTGGAGAACTACGTTTGTAGTGGCAAAATATTGACTCTGCCTGAAGAATTGACCCCTGAAATGAGGGGACGGGCAGGAGTTTTTGTTTCCATTCATAAGCTCGGAGAGTTGAGAGGTTGCATTGGCACTTTCGAGCCCTGTAGGAATAATGTTGCTGAGGAGATTATCAGCAACGCAATCAGTTCGGCTACCAGGGACCCTCGTTTTCCGCCAATCTCAGTTTCTGAGCTGGATGATTTAGAATACAGCGTTGATATCCTTACCCAGCCTGAGCCAGTCAGGGATAAAAGCCAGCTCGACCCTAAAAGATATGGGCTTATTGTCGAAAGCGGATTCAGGCGAGGGCTTCTATTACCTGATTTAGAGGGCGTGGATAGTGGTGAGGAACAAATCAGGATTTGCCGCCTCAAGGCGGGGATATCGAGTGATGAGCCAGTTAATCTCTATCGCTTTGAGGTAAGAAGATTCAAGTAAAATGCAAAAGCAAAGATACAGAGTGAAAATTAAAAAGTTTTGTATCTTTAGTTGTCATTTTGATTTTTAATTTTGCGACAGGAGGTGTATTTTGGCTAAGTTTTTACTAACGCCCAGGGATACCAAGTTTTATGACTTATTTGAGGAAAGTGCGGCTAATTTAGTCACTGCCGCAGAGAAGCTGGTTGACCTATTTAACAATTATGAGGATGTTGAGGCGAAGGCAAAGCAACTCAAGGCTTTGGAGCACCAGGGTGATACGATAACTCATGAGATAATACAGAGGGTGAATCGCACCTTTGTCACTCCCATAGATAGAGAGGATATTGCTCTTCTCGCCCATACGCTGGACAGTGTAATGGACTTTATCGAGGCTGCGGGCAGAACAGCCTTTCTTTACCGCATCGCTCAACCCACGGAAAGGGCTCGGCAACTAGCTTCAATTGTTGCCAAGATGACCTATGCATTGAACGAGGTATTGCCTTGTTTGCGCCACCGTAACCAGTTCAAACGAATTTTAGAGCAATGCGTGGAAATCAACAGCCTGGAAAACGAGGCTGATGATGTGCATCATGCTGCCATGGCTGAGCTGTTTGATAGTAGCAAAGATGCCAGTGAGATAATTAAATTGCGTGAGCTTTACCAGCATATGGAAGATGCTACTGACCAAGGGGAGGATGTAGCCAATATCCTTGAGGGCATAGTATTGAAGCATGCCTGAGCACCTCGCACTGTTAATCGGGGTAATTGCAGCGGCCATTGGCTTCGGCATTGCCAATGGCTTTAATGATGCCGCTAATGCTATTTCTACCGTAATCGGTACTCGCACTCTTTCCCCTCGGGCTGCCATAATTATGGCAGCCTGTTTTAATTTTCTTGGGGCAGCCACGGGCACGGCAGTAGCTGTGACCATCGGTAAAGGTATTGTTAGCCCTGAATTCATGGATATGAACATCGTTCTTGCCGGGACCGGGGCTGCTATTATCTGGGCTTTGCTAGCTACACGCTTTGGCATGCCCATAAGTTTGACCCATTGCTTGGTGGCAGGGTTGGTAGGCGCTGGCATTGCCGCCTCTGGCAGCGGAGCTATTGTTTGGGGGGTTCTAACCAGGGTAATTTCTGCGGTTGGTATCGCTCCTCTCCTGGGTCTTGTCGCTGGTTTCTTGGTGATGGTAGCCATAATGTGGCTCTTCCGAAAAGCTGCGCCGGAAAGAGTACAGGGCGTCTTCAGCAGACTACAGGTCGTTTCAGCAGCGTTCATGGCATACAGTCACGGCAAGAACGATGGACAGATGCCTATTGCCCTAATCACTACGGTGCTAATGGTTTCTCCTGCTTCTCCTTATTACAATACTAATTTGTGGGGACACCTTTCCTTATTGGATCCTAACTTATGGTGGGTAATAGTCGTTTCTGCCACCTCAATTAGCCTTGGTACCTTTATCGGCGGAAGGCGAGTCATCGAGACATTGGGATTGAAGGTGACTACTTTGCGCCCTGTCAATGGATTTGCTGCTGAGGCATCGGCAGCTAGCGTCATTGAGCTCGCCTCACGATTCGGTATCCCGGTAAGCACCACACACTGCATAGCTAGTGCGATAATGGGGGTAGGTGCTACAAGACGCCTTTCCGCAGTGCGATGGGGCATAGCCAGAAATATCGTGTTGGTCTGGATTTTGACTTTCCCCGTTTGTGGTGCCCTCGGCTGGCTTATTGCCTCATTGCTGAAGATTGTCGCTTGAAATCTTGGATGGTAAGTTAACTAGTTTTAATCAGTGCGCTGTGCTATGCAGCAGATATTCATTCCTCTGGGATTTTTCTTCAGTAGCTTATTCTCCAGCAGGATTAGTCGGCTTAATGTGGATGCCAGGGCGTGTTGAGCTGGTCCATTTTGTGGCAGCAGCTTGTGCATTGCTTTATCGAGCTTAAATAGCCTGATGATTGGTCGTAAATATTCCTCTATGGAGGAGAAAAACCAGAAAAGTAGGAAATCAGTGTAGTATATCTGACAGACGCTAAAATGGCAGTGCGATAATAGCGTTATTAAATCAGAGGGGTGGTATTCTCGTAGATGTCCCAGTTTGTCCAAACGTCTTTCTAAAGGTCTGAACAGAGGTGCCATCTGTTTCTTAGAGTTGGGGACCTCCAATCGAAGATAACCACCCTTTTTCAATATCCGGGCAAACTCTTCAAGGGTCTCTTTATCTCTGGAAAGATGTTCTAACGTGTGAGTGGAGAGGATAATATCGAAGGTTGATGATGCCAGTGGTAGCTGTGATGCCTCGGTTTGAATTAGCCCTGAGCAGAGGATTGGGCAAGCTTTGTCGTTGCGAGCAGAGCGAAGCAATCTCCTTGTTTCCTGAAGTGCGGTGTAGGATAGGTCGATGCCAACGAAGGTAGTGCCACAAATCCTGGAAACCACCTTGGGATAGAGACTGTTGCCACAGGCTATATCAGCAAGCTTGTCTCCTTGGCTAATTATGTTGTGTGAGGCTATTTCTTTGGCAAAGGCGATGGCATGTGCTTCACGAAACCAGCCTATGAAGAAAAGCGAGTCTTTAGTTATTGTTTCCCATAAGCCTTCATATAATTCGCTGGAATTGGTTGACAAAGCTAATGCTCCTCGCAGTGACGTGGAGAATGAGCCTTGAGCCAATCTAAGACAGTAGCCATGGCGGCTTCTTCGAGGCGTAATTTATGTTTAGCACCAGGAATTATGACTATCTCTTTAGGCTCTTTGGCTTTTCGGTAAAGCTTGTGCACCTGTTCCACAGGAACCGTTTCATCAGCATCTCCGTGAACTAACAATAATGGACGAGGTGAAATTTTATCTATCCAGCGAATTGGCGTGATGATTTGAAAACCTTGTCGCCATTTTGCTACTGAAGCTGGGAAATCCTTATCTCTGATGGCGCCGATTTTGCGGAAGCGCTGGATTCTGGTTGCAATACTTGTCCCGTCTTCCGTAAAGCTAAAGTCGGCGGGACAGGCACAAGTGGCTAATAAAGATACTCGGGCATCGTGAGCGGCAATATAAACACAGACTGCTGCTCCGCCGCTAAAGCCGAGAAGGCAAAGACGGGTCTTATTTACCCGATTAAGGCTATGGAGGAAATCGAGGGCGGCGGTTAAGTCCTCACTCCAGCCAAGCAAATCGAAATTTCCCTCGCTTCTTCCTGTCCCCCGGAAGTTGAAGATCAAGGTAATGAAGCCGGCAGAGCAAAACTTGTGTGCCAGTATGGCGTAACCCCTATCAGCAGGATTGTAGGCTACATTGGGAATGCCATGGCAGATGCATAAGGCAGGGCAAAGTTTATTTCCTGGTGGGAAATAAACCTCGCCAGCGAGGTTGAGTCCACCGCTTTTTAACCAAATTTGCTCCATCATATTGCTCCGAACATGCCGAATATGTATAAAGCAAGAAGACCGGCAGAGATTACCATCAGCATTGCCCACACGGGAATCTTCCAGGCGAAAATCTTGCTTCCATCGAGTGGTGGGATAGGCAGGAGATTGAAAACTGCTAGCCATAGATTGATGAGCATCCCATATTTGCCGATGAGTTGTTGGGTGAGTCCGCTGCTATGTATAGCGATAGCATAGAATATGAGGGCTAAGATGATATTAGCTGATGGACCGGCGAGGCTGATTAAGCCGCCTTCTCTTCTCGAAGTATAAGATAAGATATAGACAGCTCCGGGGGCGGCAAAGAGAAACCCTATCGGGCTGAACATGCTGATGAAGGCACAAACTAAGGCAATGATAAGCCCGGTTTGCCACAGTCTGAACTCAGCTCGAAACCCGAGCTTCTGAGCTACAAACTTATGGGAAAGCTCGTGACATATAAATCCAACCCCGAGACCGATAAGAGCTATAATGAAGCCTGAAGGGCTAAGGGAGTGGAACAGAATTAAAGAGAAGCAGAAGCCAAGGACAAGCCAGGAGATAAGGAGGTCTCGAATCTCGATGTTGCTTGTGTGCATCTGGTCAATTATATGCGGGGCTGGTGAGTAATTCAATCTTTGGCAGGGGTATACAGAAAGCAAAAAGGGTCTTCGGCGAGGTAGTCTCCGTAGTGAGCATAGGCTCTGCCGCGACAGCCTCCACAGATATTCTTATATATGCAGGTAGCACACTTCCCTTTGAGATTTGCTCTGTCTCGTAGCTTGTTGAATACCTCTGAATTGTGCCATATCTCTATAAGTGGAGTGTGACGGACATTTCCCGCGGTTATGGGAACGAAGGGACAGGGCCAGACATCTCCATTTGGTTTGATGTAACATAAGCCACTGCCAGCCACACAGCCCTTAAAAATGGTTTCTGCTAGCCTCATCCTTATCCTTGAGGGTTTACGGTCATTTTGGCTCATTAGGTATGCCCAGTATTGAGGTGAGCATATCGGCTCGATAATGGCTTTGTTTGAGCGTTGGTTTTGACTTGCCATATTAAGAAGCTTCCGGTAGCTGGCGATGTTAAGCTCCATTTGCTGTTCCCCTCTACCTTCAGGCACTAGCTGGTATAGGAGCACAATTTGAGCATTGACCTCTGAAGCAAAGTCGAGGAGGTCTGGTATAGCTTCCTGATTTTCCTTCATCACCGTGGTATTGATTTGTAGGTTCAGACCTGCTTCTGTGGTAGCATGGATAGCTTGCTTTGTCCTCTCAAATGAGCTAGGCATCTGGGTGATTTTCTCGTGTATTTTCTTGTCATTAGCATTTAGCCCAATAGCTATGTTGGCTACTCCCATTTTCTTAAAGTCCTGTGCCATCTGAGGGGTGAGCAAGGTGCCGTTGGTAGCTATGGATATTTCAAAGCCGAGCCAGCGAGCATAACTGACAAGTTCCACAATATCTTTTCTTAGTAATGGTTCGCCTCCAGCAAGCGCCAGCATACGGAATTCAGATATGGCAGCCATATCGTCTAGTAATCTTTTACCCTCCTCAGTAGTAAGTTCATCGGATAAAGGTTTGCCTGAACTGGCATGACATTGCTTACATCTGAGATTGCAGGCGTTGGTTATCTCCCATACCGGATGAATAGGGAAGCCGATGCATCCCATACCGATGGCTCCGGCGGCTGTGGGCAGTGTCTTCTTTACCTGGCTCAACCACTGAGGAAGCGCCTTCCAACGCACCAGGAATCCGAAATAGAAAACGGACAAAGCTTGCCTAGCTATCAAAGAAGGTGGATTATAGAAGGGTTTTACTACCCTTTTAGGTTTAACCAAAAAAGACTCCTATTTTATATATTCCTTCAATTTGTTTGCTGATATGAAGCTTAAACCCTCCAGGGAGAAACACAATAAGAATAATATGCCTACGATTATCATATCGTTTACAGGATTGGAGCTCCATCCTACTACAACAAAAGTGACCGCATAGATTATGGTTATCAAGTGGTCAAACAACATTGTCTTCAATGATAGGGATTCTAATGTTTTCCCTTCGAGATTTTTCATAGTGGTCATAATGCTACGTATGATGATTGGCAGCAATATTAAAGAGAGTAAGCCGCTGAGCTTGGGAACACCAAGGAAAATAATGGAGACTATGTTTACATAACATAATACTAGCAGGATGTTATAAAGCCAGAATGATTTTCCTTTTCCCAGCCTTACTGCTAAATTCCTCTTACCAGCAAGGCTATCCGAAGGTATATCTGGTATTTCATTAACCAAGATGACCAGGAAAACACTGGTGGCACCAGGTAGGGAAACCAGGGTGGTCATCAGGTCAAGATGTCCTGTCTGCAGGTAATAACCAGACATGTTAGCTAACCAACCGCAGGTGAACCATATGGCTATTTCACCCACTCCGTGATATGACCATTGGAAGGGTTTAGCGGTATAAAAATAGCCGATGAACATTGCTAGTATACCGAAGGGGAGAGTATAAGGTCCAGTGTGATAGCAGAAGTAAAGTATCAAACCAAGGATAGCAGCTATGGCAATGAAAGCATAAGCCGCCTTTAAAGTTGAGTCTCGGGATATAAGTCCTGAGGGTAACATGCGTGTACCACCGGAGAGCCGATGGAAGGTTTTGTTTAATAAGTCAGCTTGATAGTCATAATATTCGTTGACGAGGAAAGTCATTTCCATGATACAGAAGACGGCAAGGCTGGAGATGATTAGCACTGACCAGTTTAGGGGATTTCCCTGGCTCCAGGCAATTGTAGCTCCTAGTAGGAATGGCAGTATTCCTCTAGCTGTAGGGCCGAGGCGCAGCAAGGTTGCCCATGCTTGCAGGTGCGCTGGGAATGACAAGGATGGCCCCATGTCCCCGCATTATAACACACAATTTATGGCTGTTTACTTAAACTAACCGGGAAACTGAAAGTAACCTATACCGACAATAATGGCGATTATAACGAAAATTATCGCCTCTGCCAGCATGAATTTTGACCTTTGCCCATAGGTGAAAGTGGTGATTGCCCATAGGACTGGCAGAATTATCCCTATGGTTACCAGGCTTGGGTTAGCAATTGAGGGATTGTGGATTAGATGGATACAAATTCCAGCGGCTATTGCCAGGCAAGCACCAGCAATAGCCTCTCTGGCATAAATGGTTTTTATAGGATAGCCAAACCTCTCTGTTAACCTCTCGGGTAGCAATAAGCATATCCCTGA
>MNYD01000101.1 GCA_001872925.1 Dehalococcoidia bacterium CG2_30_46_19
CTATACAAGAACTTCCTTCAGCCGGTGATGAAGCTGGGCAGCAAGGAAAGGGTTGGAGGCAGCGTAAAGAGGAAGTATGATACCCCTAAGACACCGTATCAGAGATTGATGGATTCAGGGCAGATATCAGGGGAAACCAGAAAACAACTTGAGACGGTCTACCTCAGCTTAAACCCGGCTCAACTAAAGCGGAGCATCGATGCCAAATTAGACGTGCTCTACCGCACCTACGAGGAGAAAAAGAAGTCTGAGCAGATTGACCCGATGAGGAGAGTGGTACCCCATACGGTTACATCTTTCATGATACAACAACCTGAAGTTGCGTTACCTACTTAAATGATTTGACACGTGGGGCAAATACTTTACTAGCATATGGGATATAAGCTAAACTTATTCAGTAAACATTGAAAAGATTAAGAAAAGTCTTTTCTGATTCATAACTCTATGTGGGAGAATGTAGTACAAATACTCGGCACTGTAACCGCAGGCAGCTTATTAGGGCTGGCTATTATATTCTTGCTCGCTATGGTTACCGAGATGGGTCTGCCTACATACCCAATCATAGAAGGCCTAATAGTTTTTGCCGGCTTCCAGATTGTCCATGGGACGGGTAGTACTTCCTCCCTAGCTCCCTTCTTGATCCTAGCACCTGCGGGACGCTTGTGTGGCTCCACATCAACCTATTGGTTTTCACACTCCTTTGGAGACAGGCTCGTGGACAAATTTGGCAAGCGTATTCGAATCACAAGGGAACGCCTAGAAAAGACAAGGGGGAAAATTGCACGGTTTGCTCTGCCCAACCTGATTATGGCAAGGCTTACCCCGGGGCTTGGCGTTCTTGCTTCAGTTACTTACGGTACAACACGCATTCGTTTCCGATACTTCTTCAGAGGTGTGCTTATCCAACTGCTAATCTGGGAGGGGATTTACCTTGCCTTAGGAGCTTTTGGGGGTGGCTTATCAAAGCTCCTTGCTCCAGAATTTCGTCCTCTCTTCATCACCAGCCTGGTGATAGCAGTAGTTGGTATAGGAACAGCAGTATGGTATTTCTTTTTCCGCGAAACCAGGAAAGAGCAACCGGAAGAAACACCTACTCCTAATGGAAACAAAAATTAGCGTGCTTTATGTCAACCTAGTGAGTGTTAACTCTAGAGCAAATATGGAGCTGATGGGATTCGAACCCACTACCTCCTCAATGCCATTGAGGCGCTCTCCCAATTGAGCTACAGCCCCACGGCTAATTTAGCACAATGCTATAGTAGATTCAAGCGATAAAGATAATGCCGGATAAAAATTATCAACTTAAAGTACTCATCAGCAGAGAAGAAATAAAGAACACCGTAGCCAGACTAGCTAAGGAGATAAAAGAAGATTACCATGACACGCAACCCCTGCTTATCAGTGTCCTCAAAGGCTCTTTTATGTTTATGGCTGACCTTATTCGCCAACTGGACTTGCCAGTGGAAATCGATTTCATCAAGCTCTCCAGCTATGGTGCTGGCATGAAGAGTTCAGGTGAAGTCAAGGTAGTTCAAGAACTCAAAACACCGATAAAAGGCAGAGATGTTCTGGTGATTGAGGATGTTGTGGATACCGGGCTTACCATCTCCTTCTTGCTCAATTATTTGAGAAAGAAAAAGCCTGCTTCCTTAAAGCTTTGTGCCCTAACCGATAAGCCATCTCGCCATAAGGCTCCAGTATCTATTGACTATCTAGGTTTCACCTTGCCTGATAAATTTATTGTTGGTTATGGGCTTGACCTCAATGAGAAATTCCGTAACTTACCAGATATATGTGTTTTAGAGAACGATGAATCTAGCTGAACTTATCTCCATAGCCAGAGGAGATTCTCTACCAGACTTGCTGCTAAAGAACGCCCGCATCATAAACACCTTCATCGGTGAAATAGAGCGAGGTAATGTAGCCATTTGTGGTGATAGGATTGCTGGCATAGGAGATTATAAACTGGCGAAGGAAATCATTGACCTGGAAGGCAAATACTTATCTCCAGGGCTAATTGATGGGCATATCCACATTGAGAGCTCCATGCTTCATCCCGCTCGATACGCTCAAGCGGTAGTCCCTAGAGGAATTTTAGCTTCAGTTACCGACCTCCATGAACTCGCCAATGTGTGCGGCATCCAAGGCATAAAATTCGTCACTGATTGGGCACAAAACTTGCCAATGGACATATTCTTCATGGCTCCTTCCTGCGTGCCATCAACTTCTCTTGAGACATCAGGTGCCAGAATAAGTGTCGCAGAAATAAAACAAATCCTCGCCCTCCAAAATGCTATCGGATTGGGAGAAATGATGAATTTCCCTGGCGTTATAAGTGGTGATAACGAAATATTATGTAAAATTAGTGCTGCCCAGGGAAGAATAATCGATGGTCATGCCCCGGGAGTCAGCGGGAAAAAGCTCAATGCCTATAAGGCAGCAGGAATTTTATCTGACCATGAATGCACTACGAGTGAAGAAGGGAAAGAAAAACTAAAACGAGGAATGTATCTCATGATTAGAGAAGGCTCCTCAGAGAAGAACCTCGATACCCTCTTGCCACTAATTAATGACAACACTTATAAAAGATGTTTTTTTGTAGTGGATGACCGCAGTTGCTCCGACTTGCTCCGAGAAGGTGACATCGACGCCGTGGTTAGGAAAGCCATCAACCAACGGATGGAGCCAATCCGAGCCTTGCAATTGGCTACCATAAACACCGCGGAGTATTTCCAACTTGGTGACTGCGGAGCCATTGCCCCAGGCTACTTGGCGAATCTTATCACCATCACGGAACTTCCCACGTTAAACATAGATATGGTGTTCTACAAAGGCAAGCTGGTGGCTAAACAGGGTAAATGTTTATTCCCCATACCACAGATCATACCTGAATTGACAAACACAGTGCATATCAAGAAACCGCTTACCATTGAGCAATTTAAACTCACTGTCAACAATGAAACTCAGCCAGTTATCGAAATCATCCCAGGGCAAATAATTACCAGAAAAAGGTTGGAAAAGGTGAAGATTGAGCAAGGGGTAGTGGCGCCCGACATTGAAAATGATATCCTGAAGCTTGTAGTGGTGGAAAGACACAAAGCTAGCGGAAATGTTGGTGTGGGATTAGTCAAAGGCTTTGGCATGAAAAATGGAGCTTTAGCCTCATCAATAGCCCATGATTCTCATAATATAATAGCAGTAGGCACCAATGATGCTGACATCCTTGCTGCAATCAAGGAGATAGAGAATTTACAAGGTGGACTTGTCGTCTGCACCGCGGGAGAGACCATAGCCTCCTTACCACTGCCTATCGCTGGGCTGCTCTCCTCCGAGCCTTTAGAAACAGTGGTAGCTCAATTTGAACAAGTAGAAAAAGCTGCTGCCAGTTTAGGCAATTTGCCTCCCGCACCCTTTTCCATCCTTTCTTTCCTGGCCTTACCGGTAATTCCTGAATTGAGGTTGACCGATTTGGGATTGGTAGATGTCACGGCGTTTAAGTTGATAGAGTAGCCCTACTTCTCCCTTGTTGCCCATAATGGAGAAGCGTCAAAAGGCTCACCACTCAGCTTGGTTTGCAAAGTCTGCTCAAGCTTCTCTATGGGTACCCTGATTTGTGCCAAGCTATCTCTATCCCTGATGGTGACCTGGTGGTCTTCCAGAGACTCAAAATCTATGGTGACACAGAACAGCGTGCCAGTTTCATCCTGGCGTCGATACCTTCGCCCTATACTTTGAGTATCATCATAATAGGTCATAAAGCTAGAACGTAGTTGTCCATAAATCTCCTTGGCTAAAGGAGTTAGCTTTTCATTCCTGCTCAAGGGTAGCACAGCTACTTTTATGGGAGCTAAAGAAGGATGGAGAGACAAAACTACCCTTTTTTCACCTCCCACTACTTCTTCACGGTAGGAATCGATGAGGAAGGCTAAAAAGGAGCGTTCAACACCAGCAGAAGGCTCAATAATGTAAGGAATATAGCGCTGCCCACTTTCATTATCATAATAGCTGAGGTCCTTGCCGCTAAACTTAGCATGCTGAGTTAGATCATAATTTCCTCGGTTAGCAATGCCCTCAAGTTCTGCCCATCCCATAGGAAACAGATACTCGATGTCGTAGCAGTCCTTAGCATAATGGGCTAACTCCTCTTTGCTATGCTGCCGTAAACGGAGGTTTTCTTTTTTGATGCCAAGGCCGATATACCAGTTAAACCGTTCCTTTACCCAATAATCGAACCAATGTTTGTCATCCCCGGGTTTGACAAAATATTCCATTTCCATATGTTCAAACTCTCTAGTTCTGAAAACAAAATTACCCGGTGTAATTTCATTGCGAAAGGATTTACCAATCTGGGCAATGCCCAGAGGTAATTTTTTTCTCGAAATAGCAACAACATTCTCAAAATTGACAAACATCCCCTGAGCAGTCTCAGGACGGAGATAAATAGTGCTTGCCTCATCCTCAACGGGACCCATGAAGGTCTTGAACATCAGATTAAACATACGGGGCTTAGTTAACTTACCTCCACATTTGGGGCACTTTTCATCCCTCAGTTCTTCAGCTCGCCACCTCAGGTGGCAAGACTTACACTCCACCATAGAATCAGCAAAGCTATCTACATGACCACTAGCTGTCCATACTCGGGGATGCATCAGGATGCTGGTGTCTAGCCCTGTTACATCGTCTCGCTCTTGAACTATAGTCTTCCACCAAGCATCCTTAATGTTTCGCTTAAGCTCCACTCCAAAGGGTCCGTAATCCCAGCAACTAGCCAGCCCACCGTAGATTTCACTGCTGGGAAAAACAAAGCCCCTCCGCTTGCACAAAGAAACAATCGTCTCCATACTCACGTTGTTAGTCATTTCACTTCTGAATTATGTAGCTTACCAATTTTGCTCACAATCGTCAAAGGATGCAAGCTGTGTTACGAAGATTAACAAATGCAAAGACTTTCCTCAACTCATTGCATGGCGTAATATAATAGTAGCAATGACATTGGTGGGCATAGCACTTTGCATAAATTATTAATTAAGGGGGCTACTAGATAGCAAGGCTATGGAAAAGGTGAAGTCATTTTTTGACCCTGGGAGTATAGCTCTGGTAGGGGCTACAGATAGGGAAGGGACAGTAGGAAAAATAATTCTAGAAAATCTATTGCTGGCCAAGGATAAGCGTAAAATATATCCCGTAAATCCCAATCGAGAAAAAGCACTCAATATGGAATGTTATCCTAACATAGGTTCATTACCTGAACCGCCTAGTCTTGCTGTCATTGTTACACCTGCTGAAGGCGTTCCTGATCTGGTCAAAGAAAGTGGCAAAGCTGGTGTTAAAGCTATCATCATCATTTCCGCTGGTTTTAAAGAAATAGGAGCCGAGGGAAAAGCGCGTGAAGATAAAATAGCAGATATAGCCAGCAAATATAATATTAGGGTAATGGGACCTAATTGCATGGGTGTAATTAGACCTAGTGCTAATTTGAATACAACATTTACTACCAGAATGCCTAAACCTGGATATGTGGCTTTCTTGTCACAAAGCGGCGCACTAGGCTCTGCTGTCCTCGATTGGGCCATCAGTAAAGGTATTGGCTTTAGTGCCTTTGTTTCGCTGGGGTCTATGCTGGATATCAATTTCGGTGACTTAATAGATTACTTTGGTGAGGATCCTGAGACCAGAAGCATAATTATATACTTGGAATCCATAGGAAACGCTAAGAAATTTATGAGCGCTGCTAGGGGTTTCGCTAGAACAAAGCCCATAATCGTACTAAAACCGGGAAAGTTCGAAGAAAGCGCAAAGGCAGCCAAGTCTCACACAGGAGCTATGGTACGGGATGATTCGTATTATGATGCTGTTTTTCGTAGAGCTGGTGTCGTGAGAGTAGAAGAGATTGCGGACCTTTTCAACTGCGCTTCTATATTGAACACCGCTCAACTGCCTAAAGGACCAAATTTAGCTATAATAACCAATGCTGGTGGCCCAGCAGTATTAGCCACGGATACACTGATAAGCAGAGGCGGCAAGCTAGCTCAGCTCAGCGAAGGAACGCTTACCAACTTGAATGGGTTCTTACCTCCCAATTGGAGTAAATCTAATCCTGTTGACATTCTTGGAGATTCAGATTCCCAAAGATATGCGAAGACCATCGAAGTTATCGTTAAAGACCCTGGAGTTGATGGCGTCCTAGCTATATATACGCCACAAGGTGGAGACGGACCCATTGAGGTAGCAAAGGCTATTACCAATTATGCTAAAAGTAATAAGCCTATTCTGACTACTTGGATGGGTGATGAAGAAGTAGCTAAGGCAAGACAGTTATTCTACCAGAGCAAAATCCCCACTTATGAGTTCCCTGAAGGAGCAATTAGAACATATTTATATATGTATCAGTATGCTCGTAATCTAGAGTCATTATATGAAACCCCTGAAGAACTACCACTTGACATGGGACCTTCTAAAAACTATCTAAAAACACTCATCCGCAAGGCAGTGAGGGCGGGGAGAACAGTTTTGACTGAGGAAACCTCAAAAAAGTTCCTGACAACATATGGAATCTCAGCGGCAACTGCATATGCAGCTAAAGATGCCAAAGATGCTGCTAGGATAGCATCACAGGGTGGTTATCCAGTGGTTATGAAAATATCCTCTCCCGACATAGTCCATAAATCAGACGTCGGAGGAGTCATGCTAAATATTTCTTCCGCTGACGAAGTAAGAAAGGCATTCAATGAAATAGTGGAAAATGCTAGGAAGTTCAAACCTGATGCTGAGGTCGAAGGGGTTAGCGTGCAGAAGATGATCACAAATTATGATTATGAACTTATTGTTGGGAGCAAAAAGGACTCAATTTTTGGCCCCGTAATAATGTTTGGCCTTGGAGGGATAGAGGCAGAGTTCTTTAAAGATATTGCGGTAGGATTACCACCTTTAAATCAGGTATTAGCTAGAAGACTGTTAGAACAGACCAAGATTTATAAGATGCTATCCCAGGGATTCAGAACCAGACCGCCCATTAACTTGCGACTGTTGGAGGAAACCTTAGTAAAGTTCTCAAACTTGCTCATCGATTTTCCAGAGATAGCAGAAATTGATATTAATCCATTAATTGTGACTAGTAATGCTGCTATTGCTCTAGATGCAAGGATAATTCTTGATGAAGAAGCAATACAAAAAGGAATACATGAATATGGCCATTTGATAATATCTCCCTATCCAACTAGATATGTCCAGCCCTGGAGATGTAAGGATGGAAGAGTTGTATTATTAAGACCCATCAGGCCTGAGGATGAATTACTCGAAAGGGAACTTATAGCAGGCCTATCAGAAGAATCTATGAGGTTTAGATTTTTCTACTTAATTAAATACATAACGCATGACATGCTCACCAGGTTCTGCAACATTGACTATGACCGGGAGATGGCTATCACAGCTGAGTATACCTCGAACGGTAAGAGGAGGAACGTGGGAGTTGGAAGACTGATAATTCAACCTGGCGGTGAAACAGGTGAATTTGCTGTTTTAGTTGCTGACGATTTTCAAGGTAATGGTTTGGGGCTAAAACTCTCTGATATGCTGATAGGCATAGCTCATGAGAAAGGGCTCAAAAGTATCTATGGAATAGTGTTAAAGGATAATACGGCAATGTTAGGATTAGCAAAAAGGCTTGGGTTCGTGACACAGACTTATTCCTCAGACGAAATCAAAATAGTCTTGGAACTCTAGCAAAGGTAGAATGCACCATAGGGAAACTGAGACTAAAATGTTACCAAATTGGTTGATAACTACGGGCTTTACCATTCGACTTAGTTAGTTAATTTTACTTTCATTTTACCGGAGCGACCTAAACGCGAGGAAAGATGCAGCGTTTATAAAACAGAGCAATTTAAGGAGGGCAAAACTATGTCTAGGAAAAGTTTCGGAGAGCTTTTAATTGACCTGGCTAAATACAACTCAAGGGGCAGAGCCATCACTTATGGGGACAGAAGAATCACCTGGAAGGAGCTAAACATCAAGGTAAACAGATGTGCCAATGCACTCACCGACCTCGGCATAAAAAAAGATGATCATGTTATCATCATGTTTCACGATTGTCCTGAGTTTATAGAATCAAATTATGCGCTCCAAAAGATTGGTGCCATACCAATTCCAATGAACTTTAGGTTTGTAGCAAGGGAAATCGAATATCAAACAAATCAATCCGACTCTGTTATGTTTATATTTGAGGACTTATTCCTGGAAGAGATAAATAATGCTCGACCTAATTTAAAAAAAGTTAAAAATTATATTTGCCTTGCGCGTGAAGGGAAAGCGATTCCCAAGGATATGTTGAATTATGAGGAGTTGATTTCTAAATACCCTTCAATTGAGCCACCTGTGTATACCACCGAAAACGATATTTGTACCATTTCCTATACCGGCGGAACCACTGGGTTACCTAAAGGGGTTGTACTAACTTACCACAATTTTTGGAATCTGACAGATGCTATGATGGGGGATCTGCTAAGTCGATTGATAGCAGATCCAAAGGTGAATATCGGCGATATGCTCAATAAATTATCACCGCTCCCGGGGCTTGGGTGGGTTATTGCTAAACTTATTAGTAATTTTGCTACGCGTCCGCTCACTGTAAGATTAATACCGCGCTTATTACCGCGCTTGTTTGGCACCCCAATTGCACCCATGCTAAATAGAATAACCGGTGGTTTCTCAATGTTCCTAAATATGCCCTTATTCCACATGGCAAATTATCAAGTATTAATGCTCGGACCTATGTCTGGGATGATGAGATATATACTGCGCACTAGCATCAGCTTTGATCCAAAAGAAGCGCTTGAGACCATCGAAAGGGAAAAACCCCTGATGGCAATGCTCGTCCCTACTCAATGGAAAAAAGTATTGGATTTCCCAGAGATAGGCAAATATGATAAAAACTCCTTTTTGATAGCTTTTACAGGAACCGGGGTCAATCCAGCCAAACAGAAGAAAAGAATTCTTGAAGCGTTTCCAAACTCTGTGGTTGTCGATGTCTTTGGACAAACAGAAATGACACCTGATACCTCGATAAGAATAGATTCCACTGTGGGTGGTCTAAGAGATAGAGCTGTTGGTAAACCTATATCCGGGGTTGAAATGCGCATTGTAAATGAGAATGGCGAAGATGTTTCACCAGGTGAGGCAGGAGAAATACTCTATCGCAGTGGTACGGTAATGAAGGAGTATTACGGAGATAGTGAAAAGACCGCTGAAGTAATGGAAGAAGGATGGTTCCACTCCGGTGACATCGGCTACCTTGATAAGGAGGGAGAGCTTATCATAGTTGATAGGAAGAAAGAGACCATCTCAACTGGCGGAGAGAAGGTCTACCCGCATGAGGTGGAGGAGATACTAGAATCACACCCAAAGGTAAAATATGCGTGTGTCATCGGTGCTCCTGACGAGACCTGGGGGCAGACTGTTCGTGCTGTGGTAGAATTGCAAGGGGGAGAAGAAGCGACTCAAGAAGAGATAATAAATTGGTGCCGGGACAAGATGACCGGCTTTAAGAGACCTAAATCAGTTATATTTACCGATTCCTTGCCTTTAAATCCTGTAGGGAAGGTCATGAGGAGTCAGGTGAAAGAAAAATATGGTAAACTCTCAGCTAAATTCCCCACCGTCAAAATAACGCTATAGCTGAAGACGAGGGGAGAGAGATAAAAGGAGGTGTTATATGGATTTTGAATTCACAGAGGAGCAGCGGATGTTCAGGGATGGTCTGCGAGACTTTATGCAACGGGAATACGCCCCCATAG
>MNYD01000027.1 GCA_001872925.1 Dehalococcoidia bacterium CG2_30_46_19
CAAGAAAGCCGAGGAAGATAAAACTATTCTGAAATATAAGACCATAATTAACTGGGCTAAATTAGGCAGGGAAGAAGTATTGGCGCTAATCGAGGTTAAAGTAACGCCGCAGCGAGATGTAGGCTTTGATGCTATTGCGGAGCGTATTTGCCGTTTTCCGCAGGTATACTCTGCTTATTTAGTTTCGGGCGCTTATGACCTGGCGATATTGGTGAAGGGCAAAAACATGCAAGAAATAGCTGGCTTTGTAACTGAAAAGTTGGCTCCATTAGAAAAAGTGCAAAGCACCACCACCCACTTCTTGCTTAAGCGGTATAAGGATGATGGTGAATTGCTTGAACCCACAGAGGAGAATAAACGGCTGCCTTTAAGCCTGTAATCTACTAGCATGGACCCTATTCAGATTAAAACTATGGATAATTTTATTTCACAGAAGGTAAACAACATATCGCCCTCAGGCATCAGGAAGTTTTTTGACTTACTCTCCTCTCTGGAGGGTGTTATCTCCCTTGGTGTAGGTGAGCCGGACTTCGTTACCCCATGGCACATCAGGGAAGCTGCTACCTATTCCCTGGAGAGGGGTTACACCATGTATACCTCAAACTACGGTATGCTCGAATTGCGTCAAGAACTGGCAGGGTATCTGGAACGTCATTACGGAGTTAGCTACCAACATGAGCGAGAAATCCTCGTCACCGTTGGTGTCAGTGAAGGGCTTGACCTTGCCCTGCGAGCTATTCTGAACCCCGGTGATGAGGTGATTATTCCCGAACCATGGTATGTCTCTTATCCGCCCTGTGTCATCCTCGCTGGTGGCATACCGGTATTTGTGCCTACAAGCAAACAAAATAATTTTGTCCTCAAGGCCGAAGATGTTGAACCCCTGATTAATAAACATACTAAGGCTATCCTCATCGGCTATCCCTCCAATCCCACTGGCGCAGTGATGTCGCGTGAGGAACTGAGCAAAATCGCCAGATTAGCTCAAAAATACAACCTCCTGGTAATTTCAGATGAGATTTATGCCAGGTTGGTCTATGGTGTGGAGCACACCTGTTTTGCCAGTCTTCCTGGGATGCGAGAGCAAACAATTTTGCTCGGTGGATTTTCCAAGGCATTTGCCATGACTGGCTGGCGAATAGGCTATTTAGCTGCTAACCAGCAGCTTATCGAAGCCATGCTCAAAATTCACCAATATACCATGCTTTGTGTCCCAACGATGTCGCAAATGGCTGCTATCGAGGCATTAAGGTCTGGTGAGGATGATGTTGACAAAATGGTTAAGGAATATGATAGGCGGCGAAAGTTCATAGTCAAGAGGCTAAATGAGATTGGCCTACCTTGTTTTGAACCTAAAGGAGCTTTTTATGCTTTTCCTTCGATAGAGGCTACCGGGATGAATTCAGAAGAGTTTGCCGAAAGGCTACTGATGGAGGAGCGGGTGGCTGTAGTGCCTGGCTCTGCCTTTGGGCAATGTGGTGAAGGATTTGTCCGCTGCTGCTATGCTACTTCCCTGGCTAACATTGAGGAAGCACTGAAAAGAATGGGCAGGTTTGTCAAAAAGAACCGTTGAGGAGGAGGAAAGTGGGAAAAGAGTTGTATCCTATGTGTGCTAAGTGTGCTAAAAGAATTTGTGAGCCCTATACCCCGATTGGCACGGAACCACCCCCTGTAGAAGAAGCACCGTTTTTCTGTCCTATGCGGCTTAAACATAGCGTAATTGAAGAGGCTCTGGCTGAATATGACAAACCCAATATTAAAGAATTTGCTCGTCTTTCTTCGCTGCAAGAAGCTGAGTGCTATGAATGGGTGCCAACAGGAGTCGGGGATAATCTGGGGCTCAGGACTAAATTTCCCCGGGTGGAAGAGACGATGCAATTTGCTCGAAAAATGGGCTATCACAAATTAGGCATTGCTTTCTGCATCGGGTTGGACAACGAAGCTCGGATTCTGGATAAGATGCTGGAAAACCACGGTTTCCAGGTAATATCTGTTTGCTGTAAGGTAGGGATGGTTGATAAGGAGAGGATAGGGCTTAAAAGGGAAGAAATGATAGTGGGCAAAAGAGGTTACATGTGTTATGAGTCTATGTGTAGCCCTATTGCTCAGGCAGAAATTCTAAATTCAGAGGGGGTGGACCTGGCTATCCTTCTGGGGCTATGTGTGGGACATGATACTTTGTTTATTAAATATTGTCGGGTTCCAATGACTGTGCTTGCGGTGAAAGATAGGGTATTCGGGCACAATCCATTGGCTGCTATTTATCTATCCTCTTCACCTTATTATAGTCGACTTATGACTTCCTGAAAGAATTAGGAAGATTTATAGAATTGAGTTAAGATTCCATCCTCTAAAGGAGCCTCATGTTCTCTTTGACTTCCCTCATAGTCTCTTTGGCGATAACCTCAGCGCGGGTAGCTCCATCAGCGAGAACTTCAGTAACATAGTTGGGTTTTGCTGTTAAAGCAGCCTTCTTTTCTCGGAAAGGTTCAAGATTTGAGGCGATATTTGCCGCCAATAGTTTTTTGCACTCAACGCAGCCGATTTTAGCGCTGCGGCAATCCGAGGCAATTTCATCTACTCTATTGGAGGTGAAGAATTTGTGGAGGCTGAAGATGTTGCATATTTCGGGGTGCCCCGGGTCGGAGCGATATCGGCGGGCGGGGTCGGTGACTGCAGTCATCACTCTTTCCAGAATTTGTTGTGGGGAAGATGCTATCTCAATGTGGTTATTGTAGCTTTTGCTCATCTTGCTAACTCCGTCCAGCCCCATTATCAGGGGGAATTGGGTGAGCTTTGCCTGTGGCTCAGGAAATACAAATCCAAAGAGTGAATTAAATCGGCGCAATATCTCTCGAGCTAACTCAAGATGAGGAAGCTGGTCTTCGCCTACAGGGACAACCTCTCCTTTATAAAGAGCAATATCAGCAGTCATAAGCACCGGATAGCCTACCAGCCCATAGTTGACATTATGTGGCTGCATCTTTACTTTCTCTTTAAATGTCGGCACACGCAATAGCCAGCTTAAAGGAGTCACCATGCTGAACAGGGTATGAAGTTCCGTAACTTGAGGGATATGGGATTGAACAACGAGGATGCTCTTCTCGGGGTCAATGCCTGCTGCCAGCCAGTCAAGCACCATTTCGTGGATATCCTCCTGGAGAGTATCGGTATTTTCCAGCGTGGTGAGGGCATGGATATCCACCACGCAGTAAATGCAATTGTATTCCTGTTGAAGTGAAACGCAATTCTGGATAGTCCCCAGGTAATTGCCGATGTGCTGTTTACCGGTCGGGCGGAATCCCGAAAAAACACGCTTCTTCATTTATGGTGAGAAGTTTAGCATATGGATAGGTAGCCAGCAACGATGTTGTACTGGTTCATATGATTAGTGACACTACCTCGTCTCTTGTCATTGCGAGGCGTAGCCGAAGCAAACTGGAGCACGAGATTCCTCGCTTTCGCTCGGAACAAGGATTGCCACGCTTCGCTCGCAATGACAAGGAAGTATTTCTTAGTGTTATAAACATATAATGTGTCACTTATCTATCTGAACTACATCAGATGGTTGCTATTCCCATTTTGGAGGAATCGCAGTAGCTCGAGACTGACATGTTAAACAGCAAGTGTGAAAAATTGGTAGCGCATACCGGATTCGGACCGGTGATCTCCTCCTTGAGAGGGAGGTGTCCTAGGCCTCTAGACGAATGCGCCGTATATTATTATACCAGCAATTGGTCACAAAGTTCACAAAAGCGTTTATCATAAGGTCAATGGCAGTTGAGCATATCATGAGGCTTGGTGGCTGGTAGAGCCTTCAGATGGTGTTGAGATATACCAGGTCGGCGAAGTTTGAGGATAGGTTGAGGATTTATCGGAAAGTTGAGAGTACGTCTAGGGTTTCACTGTCAGATTGAAGGCTGACAATCCTGAGTCTCTATTGCTCACCTTTGTATATTCTTTTAAATTCATCGAACATAAGCTTACCAGCACTTGTAATGATAACCCAGACTTCAACGTCGTCTACAAGAGGGTTAGCAAACCCGTGACGCTTACCCTCATGGCACACATTTATGAACCGTTCCTGTGACTCTAGTGGGAACTGCACCTTGGTCCAATCGACAATCCGTTCACCTGTAATGCACTCCCAATATCTTTGATGAAACATATCAGTGTAGTAAAGTGGCATCCTGTTGTTTTCATCTTTCATAATACATTGAAACTCCTTATCAAAGCCGAGATATAGTTCAATGTTCTCTTCCGAGCGCATATCGAGAAAGGTTTGAATGTTCATAAGGCCAGCCTTTACCGCATCCTCTTTTTCCTCATATGCATGGCTCTTTTGGCGATACCAACTCCAGTACCACGTCGAAACCATCGCTTGTGTGCCCAGTTCAAGCAGTAGCTTAGCTTTATATAGGCTATCCGGCATTTCACTCCACTTTCCAGACTTGAATATTGCATATCCTCCCACTACCCAAGAGAGCCACGTGCTTAACAAAAATTTATTCTCAGCAAACTCAGTAGCTCTGGTCGTATATATTGTCAAGGCAGACTTAAGCCAGTCGCTTTTCTTCTTCGTCCTATTCAGGGCACAATTCCAGCATATGACTTTATCCAGCATCCTCTCCCACACGCACTGACGGCAAATAGGTTTACCACACTTAGCACACTCAGCTACTGCATCCTTATCGGGGTGGTAAAAACACTTCATCACAACTTCCTTCCCAGCCTGCAGCCTCTCCGACTCCTGTGATTGAGCAGGGCTCATTTTGTTCACATTCAACTCCATAATTTTCCGCTCCACAACCCCGATGTCTTCACGGTCGCTGAGATTGTCTCTTATCCGCCTGAAATCTTCTAATGCCTTTTTATACTCACCTTTTGCTTGATACGCCACACCTCGATTAAAATAAACATCCGCGGTAAAGTCGGGCTGTAGCTGAATTGCTGCATTGTAGTCTGATATAGCTTTATCATGCTCACCTTTCTCGCTATAAGCCATACCTCTATTGTAAAAAGCTTTTGCGTAGTTCTTATCTAGTTCTATAGCCTTTGTACAGTCATCTATGGTCTTATCTATGTTGCCTGACTTATCGTGTATTATAGACCTATTGAAATAGTATTCGGCATTTTCGGGATAAAGTTCAATTGCTTTGCTGAGGTCTTTAATAGATTTCTCATAATCACCAAGCTCGGCATAAGTTATGGCTCTTTTGTCGTAAGCCTCAGCTAACTTTGGTTCCAGTTTGATTGAAGTTGAATAATCATCTATAGCTTTATCAAATCGACCTGTATCATAGTACGAGTCCCCCCTAACTTCATACGCTATAGGGTCGTTCGGCCTAACTTCGATATATCTATTAAATTCAATAATTGCCTCTTCATTCCTACCTCTCGAGGCCAACACCAAACCCTTTTCAAGTTGGTTTGAAATGGGTGGTCTTATGGATGCCACGCTATTGGATTTAATGTCGACTCGCCAAGAGACTTCCTTTATTGGGCCCTTAAGTGGTCCCTTATCCTTGTAATCAGCAGGAGTTTGGTAATAATATCCAAAATCATAGACATATGGCTGAAGTTTTTTATGCCTATAACCCAAAGAACCAATGTCACCCTCATTGTAAATACGCCAGTTTTCTTTCCATTCTTCGACGAAATCGTTCCACCATGTTTGTTCGAGTAATATTCTTTCCGCTTCCAGCACATCATCGATAGGTGACACGCCTTCTTGCGCGACCAGTTTGTGCAATTCATCCGTTATACGCCTGTAAGCCTCCAGGCGAGTAACCAAACGGGCAGGAGGTGCAATTATGCCGATGTTAGCAGCTATCATTAGTGTTGTTCTATCTCGCTCGTCTAAACCCTCAAAAACCCTCTTAATCTTAAGTAAAGCCTCTTCTTTTTCTTTATCTGCCCGTTTGTAAATCTCCATCGCTTCCTCCCTAGCCTTCTCGGGCATACCCTCTTACGCAAATCCTCCTTATTTTTTATAAACCAAGCATTGAAGAAGAATACCCCAAAGTGGCTAGCAACCAAAATAGGCCAATGACTATATAGGAGGCTCTATTCGCTATTCTCATCTAAGCCTCCCGGAATATCCGCACACTCTATCCATACGAGTCACTTTGGTTCATTATAACCCCCAGCTAACCTCAAATAGAAGAGGCGCTAAGGTTGAGGATAGTCTAAAGCTTTATCAGAGGCTTAAAACCACTAGCATTGAGTTACTATGACTCATTTCTCTACATTACCGTTGCTTGGCATGCACCGTGCTCTAACATGAGGGGGGATATCATATGCTACGTTGTATACGCTCAAGACTACATGTTCAGAACCATGCACCAGCTAAGGAAGTCGCAAAATGTTATATAATTCTTTTAAAATCAACCGGAAATTGTGCAAATTTGGTGAAAAGGGCAGGATTTAGAGCGACTATTGAAAAAATTGATGGAATATGCGAAACTGTAACTGTATGTCAGGTCAAGACATATAACAGGGAGGAAGATGCATTCTGAAAGGGGACCTATCGAATTTAGGATTCAAGTAATCATCGAACCTGACGGCAGCGAGTTTCATGCCTATTGTCCCGCTCTTAAAGGCTTACACACCTGTGGAGACACAAAGGAGGAAGCTTTGCGAAATGCCAGGGATGCGGCTATCGCTTATTTGCGTTCCTCAATCAAGCATGGTGACCCAATTCCAGTAGGTGTCACGGTGCCGAGGAGAGTTAAGAAAACGCCGTCTTCCCCTGAGAGTCGCTACATAGAGCGAGTGGCGGTCGTTGCGTGACCTATCCTCCGCACATCTGGAATCAGCTTAAAAACAAATCCTTCCATAGCTTGGTCTCAGCTTTAAGAAAGGATGGATGGATACCTGACGAGACAAAAGGAGCTGAGCAAGTGTATCGACATCCAGATGGGAGACGTGTCGTGCTTCATTACCACCCAAGTAAGACATACGGCCCGAACCTATTGAAGGCGTTACTCAAAGATATAGGCTGGACAGAAGACGATATGCGACGCTTGAAACTAATCAAGTAAAGCAAGCTCAAAAGGGAACATTCTAGGCAAAAATTTAGATAGCTAACGGTAATTAGCTTTAGGAATAGTGTCGCCCATCCCTAGACCTATTAGGATTCTTGCAAGCATCGGGTTACATTTGCTCCCCAGCTAGGTCAACCCAAAGCCCCCTATTAAACATTTGTTAATGTGCCTTTAGACGCAGGTGCAAAAATTCGACGAAGCTAACCAGTTATAAAGTAATGGTAATAGTTTTACTCCGATTTACTGTAATAATGGAGGAAATGCATTTTTTGAAGGTAAAATAGGTAAGGAAAATGCCCATATACCCCTAGATAAAGCATCTTCCCTATCCCCCCGAGCGGAATTCGGTATTTTTCGCTGTTGTCCTTTAAAAGCGGAACGATTAGAATAGTTACCAACTCATGGCTTAAAAGGTAAAGAGGCAATGGGAGTCAAACTTTACAGGAAACCGAGGCTCAGAAGTCCAATCATGCTCGCCACCTGGCCGGGAATCGCAAATATCGGGCTCATCGCTGTTGATACTATAAGAGAGGCACTGGAAGCAGAAGAATTGGGGGAAATAGAACCCTGGGATTTTTTCTATCCCAAGCGAGTATCAATTAAGGATGGAATTTTAGAGGCTCTGGAATTTCCCAGCAATAAGTTTTACTTCAAGAAAACTGAGCAGACGGATTTGATATTCTTCATCGGGGAAGAGCAACCCTCTGGAGGAGAGAAAATATATGCCGAGGGAGGAGAGGCTTATCGGATAGCTAACCTTGTTTTAGATGTTGCTGAAAAGTTCTGCTGTAAAAGAGTTTATACTTCAGGGGCCGCTGTTGCTCCCATTCACCATACCATGACCCCCAGGGTCTGGGCAGTGACTAATAACCCAGAGTTAGTCGCTGAGGTGAAGAAATATAAAAACACCGTTTTGATGAGTGCAATCGAAGGGAGAGAAGGTGAGGGTAATATCGTTGGTTTAAACGGGCTTCTGTTAGGGGTAGCTAAAAAGAGAGGATTCGAAGCTATCTGCGTGATGGGTGAGATACCCATCTATCTCCAAGGTCTGCCATTGCCTTATCCGAAGGCTTCGAAATCAGTGGTGGAAATATTGACCCGTAGTTTAGGGATTGAAGTTGACACAAGTAAACTGGATAGCTGGGCAGAACAGCTAGAACAAGAAATTGACGAGTTTTATCGGCAAATCCCTCCAGATGTGAGGAGGCAATTGGAAAAGTTGAAACATACACTCCATGCCAAGCCGGCTGAACCCAGTCCAATAACTGAAGAAGATAAGAGAAAAATTATGAAGGACATTGATAAATTCTTTAAGAAACGAGGTGGGGGAATTGAGTGAGAGGAGTCCGTTTAAAGTCTATAGAAAACCGAAATTTCAAAGTTCCTCTCTGGTGGTGGGCTGGAGTGAAGATGCTGCTCAATTAGGTCCCGGCGTTATCGATTATTTAACTCAGAGATTAGGTGGTGAAAAATTTGGTGAAATTGAACCTGAGGATTTTTTCTCCTTGGGCGGGGTCAGGGTGGAGGATGATGTGGCTCAATTCCCGGAGAGCAATTTTTATTCCTGCCAGGAGAATAACCTGGTTATTTTTAGAAGCGCCGCGCCTGGATTTGAATGGTATAAATTCCTGAATTCAATTCTGGATGTAGCTGAGCATTACTGTGGGGCAAAAGAGGTATACACCATTGGGGGGATGGTTACTTTAGCTCCTCACACCGCTCCCCGGACATTATTGGCTGTTGCCAGCTCGCAGGAAGTAAAGGACGTTTTAGGTCAATATGATTTAGCCCGGGATATGGATTATGAAACTCCGCCCGGTCAAAGGCCGACATTAAATTCCTTTCTGTTATGGATGGCTGCGAGGAGAAATATTCCCGGGGTAAATCTCTGGGTGCCGATACCGTTTTATCTGGTAACGAGTGAAGACACTGAGGCTCGGAAGAGAGTCCTTCGATTCTTTGATGAAAGATTTGGTTTAAACATCGACTTTGGCGATATCGACCATGATATTGAGGAACAAAATGAAAAACTAGCTCAGGCAAGGCTTCGTCTTCCTGAGGTCGATGATTATATTCGGAGGTTAGAAAGCAACCTCAGGTTATCTCAGGAAGAGAATGAGAGATTAACCCAGGAGATCGAGGAATTTTTGAGAGAAGAAGAATAATGGCGAAACAATCATCTGAACAGGCGCGCGGTAGTCCTCAATGACTTTCTTATATTCTCTAGTTCTCCCCAGTCTGGGGAAACCATAAGCATAAGTTTTCATCAATTTTCCCTTCCTTCCCGAAAATGTATAACTAAATTAAAATTCTACTCAATATTCAGCTTTCGTTCAAATCCCCCTTACGGGGGCGTTGAACCCCCTTTTCTAAAGGGGGATTTAGAGGGATTTATTTAGAGTTCCACCTTATAGATTGCGGAGCTTGTTCTGGGTGAAATGAGGAATCTCGTCCTCCGGGTTTTGTAGTTGCCTGATTCATCAGGCACAATTGCCCAATAAATTGGGCAACTACACTGTCAAAAATGCAAAGGGCAAAAATGAGGAAGGTTTTTACGTTTTATA
>MNYD01000028.1 GCA_001872925.1 Dehalococcoidia bacterium CG2_30_46_19
ATGCTGTAAGGAGACCGAGCTAAGCTGAAACCAGCAGCGAAATTCCTGATATACTCTAATACCGCGCCAGGGAAATAATTGTCAGCATCGACAAAGCCAACATATTCTTTCTTTGCCACTTTAGCCATAAGTAAGCCTATTACCATAGCTTCACTCTTCCCATCACGTATCAGCCCATCCTCTCCTAAGATATCATCATACCCCGCCTGCCTGGCAGCATCAGCAATGATAGGGTCTTTTTGATGTACAATGAAGGCATTGCGCATCGTATAGCGACAAATTTGATCCAGGGCATCCTTTTCCATTCTAAACCTATCAATTCCTTCCTGCTGGCTATTCGATACCACTATAATCAAGCAATCATGTGGCACACCACTAATCACACCCTCAAACAACTTGAGCTTTTCATCCTTAATTGGGATTACCACTGCCATTTTATCTTCAAAGTGTTTGATAGTATCTTCGTCTATCTTCATCACCCCCATGGCACCATGAAGAGGCAGCTCACTTTTGAACCCCGAATCTAATGCGATAACCCGTTGTACCCCATTTATCCTTATCACACCAAAGCGCTCAGTATACCTCGGACTCTCAATAAACATTCTTCCTCCGCCAATTAAAAGCATAATAACAGAGTTACTTGCTCGTTGACAAACTAGAGTATAATTAATAAGGTTATTCCACAACAATAGCAAGTCATCTTCAGCAAAAATGAATGTAGGTGTATGTCAAATACAGCTTCGCCTTCCTGAGAATCAATCCCTTAAAGGTAAACGTCGGGTGATTAAGTCTATCATCACCCGGTTACACAATAAGTTTAATATCGCCGTAGCGGAGGTTGACAATCAAGATTCCTGGCAACTAGCTACCCTGGGACTCACCTGCGTTAGCAACCACAGAAGTTACGATAACGAAACTCTGTCCAATGCAATCAGATTTATCTCTCAAAACTACCCTGAACTAGAATTACTGAGTTCGAAGATAGAAATTTTCTCAGCTCCGTAAAGAGTTGATGAATGCTATTGCTTTTCTCCATCATCTCAAAAGTCTTCCTAACTATAGACAGCAATTGGTTCACATTGAGCACATTCCTTCACAAGGCACCATCCCAGCTAAACTAGATAAGCTAAACATTGAGCCTGCCCTTAAAACACGACTCAAGTCATTAGGTATATCCTCACTTTACCGCCATCAAGTAACAGCATTAAATGCCATTCTCGCTGGCGAGAATGTGATAATAGCCACACCCAGCGCCAGTGGAAAAACACTGTGTTACCATCTAGCCACGCTGGAGGCAATTTTAACCGATAAAAATAGCTGTGCTCTCTACCTCTTTCCTACCAAAGCCCTAGCTCAAGACCAATTATCCAGCTTGAAGGAAATAGCATGCCCTGACTTTCTTTCTGACGGAGCTATAGCCACATTTGATGGTGATACCCCCCAAGCAGAAAGAGCCAGCATAAAGAGGCAAGCCAGGATAGTGTTAACTAACCCGGATATGCTCCATCTTGCCATTTTGCCCAATCATCAATCCTGGTACAGGCTATTTCGCCACCTCAGCTATATAGTGATTGACGAAGCTCACGTTTATCGGGGTATTTTCGGCTCCCATGCCGCCAATGTCATACGAAGATTGCGGCGAATCTGTGCTCTCTACGGCTCTAACCCCCGATTTATCTGCTGTTCTGCAACCATTGCCAATCCCAAAGAACATGCCCGGAATCTAGTTGGGCTGCCATTCAAGGTAATCTCCGAAGATGGCTCGCCTCACGGAGAGAAATATTTTGCCTTTTGGAATCCACCGATTATCGACGAGGCTAAGAGCACCAGGCGTAGTCCCAATAGTGAGGCATCTTTCCTTCTCAGTCAGCTAATTATGAAAAATATTCGCAGCCTTGTTTTCACACACACTCGTAAGTTAACCGAGCTGGTCTACATTTACACCCACCAGCAGCTATCACCTTTGCTCAGCTCAAAAATAAGCCCATACCGCGCAGGTTACCTTCCAGAGACAAGACGGCAAATCGAATGCCAGTTTTTCAACGGCGAACTCCTTGGTTTGGTAGCCACAACAGCTCTAGAGCTAGGCATAGACATCGGTGATTTGGAAGCAACTGTGCTCACTGGCTACCCTGGAAGCATCGCCAGCGCTTGGCAGCAAGCAGGACGCAGCGGACGAACTACCGGCAGCTCCCTAAGCTTCCTTATTGCCCTAGATAACCCCCTTGACCAATACCTCATGCGGCATCCCGATTTCCTCTTCAGCAAGAACTTCGACAATGCCCTAATTAATCCCGATAATACACACATCCTTCAACTTCATCTTTTATGCGCTGCCTGGGAAAAGCCTCTAGATAGCAGCGATGAAAACTTCTTTGGCGCTAACACTATAATGGAATTGGGCAGGTTAAAAGAGGAAGGCAAAGTAAGGGAAATCAAGAATAAATGGTATCTTTCCCCGAATATTGCTTACCCTGCCCAGGGGGTAAACATAAGGGCAACATCGGGGAAAAATTACACCGTCGTTGACATTTCCCAGGGATGCCTGCTGGAGACGGTAGAGGAAAGTACCGCCTTTTCTCAAATACACCCTGGCGCTATCTATCTCCACCAGGGCGAGTCTTATTTTATAGCTGACCTCGATTTAAACACCCATACTGCTATGGCAACGCCCACTTCAGTTGATTACTATACCCAAGCCAAGGAAATCACTGACCTCAGAGTTATGAAGGTAACCAGAGAAAAAGAACATAAAGGCATAAAAGTCTATCTAGGAAATGTAGATGTTACCACCACGGTAATTGGCTTTAAGAAAAAGAAGCAATTCACCGAGGCAATTGTTGGAGAGGAGCCACTTGACTTACCAGCACAGAACTTTCCTACTAAGGCTCTATGGTTTGACTTACCACGAAAAGCAATTGAAAGGATAACCAACGCCGGACTCGATTTCTACGGCGGATTGCATGCTTGCGAACACGCTTCCATCAGCATACTTCCTCTATTTGCCCTCTGTGACCGAAACGATATTGGTGGTGTCTCCACGCTTTTTCATCCTGATACCGGGAAAGCGCAAATTTTTATCTACGATGCCTATCCCGGCGGCATTGGCATTGCCGAGAAAGGATTTGAGATGATAACCGAGCTATGGCAAGCCACCTTGAAGGTAATCGAAGAATGTCCCTGCTCAGATGGCTGCCCATCCTGCATCCAATCGCCAAAGTGCGGCAACAATAATCAGCCACTGGATAAGAAGGCAGCGATAATATTGCTTCAGGAACTGACTGCATAGTATCCGGGCTAATTGCAACATTGTTGCATTTAGTCTCCCATTCCAGTATAATATTACCCATGGTTCAAGATTCAATTCAGGTTTTGCAGACTCAGGGGTATAAGGTAACCAAGCCTCGAAGGCAGGTGCTTGCGATTCTCAATGGGGCACAAAGACCGCTGTCGCCTTATGACATACAAAGGCTTCTGCGCCAGCAGGGCAAACATTTAAACCACGTTACCATCTACCGCATACTCGACCTATTCTGCAGCCTCAATTTAGCTCACAAGTTATTATCAACTGGCGGGTTTGTGAAGTGTGTCCTAGGAGACAAAGAAGGCTGCCACCGGTTTATGGTCTGCCACCGTTGCGGAACTCTTCAGGAGTTTGCTGATGAGGGACTGTGCCAAGAGGAAAATGAGTTCACCCGGAACTTTGACTTTCATACTAAATATCACCTTTCCGAGTCATCAGGACTTTGTTCCAATTGCTATAGGAAGCAACACCAAAAGCAGGGAAACGCTTAACCGCAATCCCATAAATAAAAGATGCTTAAGAGAATAGCACAGGAACTCAGAAGACACGCTCCTTTCACTGCCCTTGGAGCCCTTACCGGAATTATCATCATGGTGATAATAGTTTTGGGTAATGTTCCCCCTCAGATTTCCCAGACTGCTTTCTACACCTTACACCCACTCCATGTTGTGTTAAGCGCGCTGGTAACCACGGCGATGTATGTGCGATATCGAAAGGCTAAAATTTGGGCGGTGATTTTAATCGGCTGGACAGGGTCAGTTGGAATAGCGACTCTAAGCGATGCCATAATCCCCTACTTGAGCGGAGTTTTACTCCATGTCCCGATGGAGCTCGAGGTGCCATTTATTGAAATCTCTAAAATGCCCGTCATTGGAATTGAAACCTGGATAGTGGTAAACGGCGCGGCGCTTCTTGGCATCGGGCTTGGTTACTGGAAACAAACAACTAAGATACCACACTCTGGACATGTATTGGTGAGTACCTGGGCATCTTTATTCTATCTTACCTCATTTGGAACAGCAGATTGGATTCACCTGCTTCCTTTCGTTTTCTTATTCTTATTTCTCGCCGTTTGGATTCCTTGCTGCACCAGCGACATAGTTTATCCACTGTTATTCGTCAAAGAAGAAATGAGAGCATCCTTGCCTGATAATGACTACTAGCTAAAGGTCAGCCATAATTGTAATATTACACTTCAATGATTCAATGTGAGGACCAGATTGTCTGAGCAGCCAGGTAGAATTGAGCAGGGAGTGAGGCAAAGTAAAAAAGCCTGGTTTAGCAAGATAGCTCGTATTTTTGACCGAGGTTCGCTTGGCGAAGAAATCTGGGATGAGCTGGAGGAGTTGCTTATTTTAGCTGATGTTGGCGTGGAAACTACGAACAAACTCATAGATAGAGTCAAGCAACGAGTGAAAACGGATAAGCTTACCCAAACCTTTCAAATAAAGTCAGCTTTGAAGGCAGAGATGATAAATATGCTAGATATTCCACCCAAGCCAATCAATACTGACTCAGCATTTCAAGTCATTCTTGTAGTCGGAGTAAATGGCTCGGGTAAAACAACCAGCATTGCCAAGTTAGCTTATAGCTTCACTTCACAAGGTAAAAAGGTTATCCTGGCAGCTGGTGACACCTTCAGAGCAGCAGCTATAGACCAACTAAGGTATTGGGGAGAGAAAACCGGCGCTACAATTATTGCTCACCAGCCAGGCAGTGACCCCGGGGCAGTTGTCTTCGATGCTATCCAGGCAGCACGTAGCCGACACGCTCAAGCAGTTATTATCGATACTGCTGGTCGTCTCCACACCAAGTTTAACCTCATGGAAGAACTCAAAAAAATCAAGAAAGTTGCCGCTAAGCTTGACCCTGCAGCACCACACCAAGTTTTATTGGTATTGGACGCCACTACGGGGCAAAATGGCTTAACTCAGGCAAAATATTTTACTGAAGCTGTAGGTATAACCGGGATTTTCGTAGCTAAACTGGATAGCACCGCCAAAGGAGGAATAATATTTGCTATTTGTCATGAACTAAACATACCTATCGTTTATATCGGCACTGGCGAAAAATTGGAGGATATGGCGCCGTTCAATGCCGAAACTTTCATCAATGCTATTTTATCTTAAATTCATTTCCGGTATTATTATCGTTTAACATTTTTGGCTACATCTTGTATGACTACAATGAGGAGTAAGATGGAAACTCAGATAAAAGACATCGTTGAGCAGGCAGAGAAGAAACTGCCTTCGGGAAACGGAACTATGTATAGCCGCAGAGAGGGGATTCAGTCCCTTTCTGTATCCCCTTTACAAGATTATATCCCCATAGTGGGTGAAGAGAAGATAGAGAAACTGGAAAAACTTGCTCACAAACTCAGGGGGGTAAAGATATTAGAGGTCAACTCAACGGGAACAGGTGGCGGTGTAGCTGAGATGCTTTACTCCCAGGTGCCATTTTTGAATGCTCTGGGACTGGAGGATGAATGGAAGGTTATGCGCGGGACCGAGCCTTTCTTCCGGGTAACTAAAACCATCCACAATCTATTGCAAGGAAAGAAAGGAATCCTCACGCTGGACATGACAAGGACATACTACAATACGCTTAAAGAAAACGCCGACCTTTACTCCAAAGATTTCAGGGATTATGAGCCAGACATAGTGATTGTGCATGACCCCCAGCCGCTTGGTCTAGCTCGCTATTTAAAAAAGAAGGGACAGAAGTGGTTATGGAGGTTTCACATTGATGTGGATGTCGAGACATTGGAAGCCAATCCCGCTTTATGGGAGTTCATCACGTTCTGGGCTAATTTTTATGATGCGGCAATATTCTCCGGCGTCCACTATGTTGTGGACTGTTGGCCACTACAGAAATACATAATTCCTCCGTTCATCGACCCTCTCTCCAACAAGAACAAAGAATTAACCCAAAATGAAATTACACCGGTATTGGAGAAATATGAAATAGACCAGAACATACCCATACTGGCTCAGATAGGCAGATTTGACCCCTGGAAGGGAATTGATTTGACCATCCATGCCTACAGAATTGCCCGAAATGAAGAAAAATGCCAACTAATAATAGCTGGCAATATGGCTACGGATGACCCTGAAGGTGAAATAGTCTTCACACAGATATGCGAGAAAACGAAAGACGACCCTGATATTCACATTATCAAGCTTTCGAATGACCGGGAGGTCAATGCACTGGAGGTAAATGCCCTGCAACGAGCTGCTAGAGTGATACTGCAACCCTCTATTAAGGAAGGATTCGGACTGGTCATCACCGAAGCCATGTGGAAAAGGAAGCCGGTGATAACCAGAGAAGTAGGGGCAATTCCAATTCAGGTTACCAGTGGAGAGACTGGCTTCTTTGTCACTTCAGCAAAAAAGGCTGCCAGGAAGATAATCTACTTATTAAGAAACCCAAAAGAAGCCGAATTGGTGGGGGAGAAAGCCCATGAATATGTTAGACAACACTTCTTGATGCCCGATAGAGTAGCAGATTATTTAAGAATCGCTAATTATTTCGTCCGCGGTAAATTAGACACAGATTCCATAATTAGCTATCATCCGTGGTTCAAGATATCCAAAAGGAAGGGATAGTTGCTTATCATCAGCATAAACCCCGTCGCTTTTGCCATCGGCACCCTCCAAGTAAGGTGGTATGGGATTTTGGTGGCTATAGCTGTAATAACACTGCTAGCCATTACCTTCCGAGAGATGAGGCAGCATGCTATCCCAGAGAGCACCATCTATAATCTGTTCTTTTGGGGACTCATTGGTGGCATTATTGGAGGAAAGTTAGTTTACCTCATTCAACCGTGGTTCCTCCATGGGGTAACCCCCACCGAAATTATTTCACCCTACGGTTGGGCGCTGCATGGATCTATCCTCGGTACTATATTGGCAGGGTTAATTTACTGGAGAACAAGAGCAAGGGAGATTTCCTTCCAGAACTTGCCAGGTATAGGAGATGCTGTAGCTACAGGAGCACCGCTAGCCCAGGCAATTGGTAGAATTGGCTGCACCATAAATGGCTGTTGCCATGGCAAGCCCAGCCCGTTTCATTCTTTCCCTGGAGCAGTTATCTATACCAATCCTCATAGTGCTTGTAGACTTTTGGGAGTACCTCTATATCCAACACAAATTTACTTCGTATTATGGAATCTGATAGTTTTCGCTGTGGTATGGCGATTACGGGGACGGCTCAAACCACAGGGCTCCCTTTTTCTTCTTTATCTTTCTCTTTATTGTGCTGGTGATTTCGGCTTGAGATTTCTTCGTATCGATCCCCCACTTCTCCTTGGACTTCAAGAAGGGCAAATCATCAGCTTAGCAATATTGGTGGTGGTTTTACCGGTGCTTATTATCAAGATTCGCAGGTTTCGCCAAAGGACTATTGCTGAATCTGTTGATAATACTACCCAGCAGCAAAATCAAGAAGGTTAAGGCGCAATACCTCCTCAGCACCCCAAAGACCCTTCTTCAACTGATATACAATGTCTATGCAATCGGGGATTCCCTCCGCTGGTTTCTGTGAATTGAAATCAAATGCTTGCCAGGTTACATCATTCTGTCTTAGTTTCAGCTCCAAGCGCTCCCCCTCATTCCCAAAATTGCGACTGTTAACTACCTCTACTCCACGGCTAAGGAAGATAGGTTGAGGATTGCCTACCCCGAAAGGGGCTAACTTCTGAATTAGATTCAGTATCTCGCCGTTAAGCGCCGATAATGTAATTTCAGCATCAATAGTTAATTTCGGTTGAATATCCAAGTGAGAAAGCTGGCTTGTTGCCAGGTTCATTAGCTTCTTGTTCAATTGAGCCAAATTCTCCCATTTTACGGTGAACCCTGCAGCTGCGGGATGCCCTCCAAAGGTGACCAGTAAATCACGACATTTCTCTAATGCAAGCGAGATATTAAACTCAGGTATGCTGCGGCAACTTCCACGGCATAAGTCTTCACCGATATTGACTATAATAGCTGGTTTGTTAAATTCACGCACCAGCCTACTAGCAACAAGCCCGATAACACCAACAGGATACCCTTCATCACCTTCGATAATCAGTGGAAGTTTCTCTCTGAGCGGCATCCCCCTTTTCACTTTATTCAATACTTCCTCGGTCAACTTTTGCCTTTCCTTATTCCCTCTCACCAATTCCTCAGCCAAACCCTGAGCTTCGTCCGACGCTTGAGTAGTAAGCAGACGATAACTAACTAAAGCACCTCCCATCCTGCCAGCAGCGTTAAGATGAGGACCTAAAACCCATGAAATTTGCTCAGTATCAATCTTGCCAATCTCCAATCCGGACTGTTTAATCAATTCCTGAAGTCCCAATCGGCGAGTATTATTGAGAACCTTTAATCCTGTGCTTACCAGGTAGCGATTTTCATCAACAAGGGGAACCATATCAACAACAGTGCCTAAAGCAACCAAATCCAGCAATTCATTAAGCCGTTCCTTTCTACTATCCTGGTAAAACAACGCTTGCACAAGCTTCAAGGCAACACCCACACCAGCTAACTCCGAAAAGGGATATTGCGAATCTTTTCGCCTGGCATCAACCACAGCCACTGCCCGTGGTAAATCTCCTAATGGCAAATGGTGATCAGTGATAACCACATCCATACCTAATTTCCTAGCTTCATCTACTTTAATAATATCGGTAACTCCACAGTCGACAGTGATGATCAGGCTAACCGCCTGGCTGCGAATTCTTTCCAGTGCTATTAAATTCAAACCATGTCCTTCCTTAACACGGTCAGGAATATAAGGGACAACCTCGCCACCAAGCCCTGATAACCCTTCTACCGCCACAACTGCAGCTGTGACGCCATCGACATCGAAATCACCATAGATAGCAATTTTTTCCCTTGAAAGTAAAGCCTTATAAATTCGAGCCACTGCCTGAGTCATATCAGGAAGCAAAAAGGGGTTACCTTCAAGACGATGGGCGACAGTTAAAAAGGATTCTATTTTATCAAGTTGCACACCACGATTATAAAGAAGCTGGGCAACCAATGGTGGAAGACTCGAAGCACGCAAATATGCCTCAGGCGCTGAAGGCAAAAGATGCCACTGAACTCTCGGGATTAACTCCATGCTTAATGACCTCTACAAGAACCTTTAACTATACCACGATGGTAAAACCAGGGTAAATACTACCAATTTGAGAGTGTTTACTAACCTCACCCTCTTTGTCCCCCTCTCCTTCAAAGGAGAGGGGGAAGAGATTTATAGAGAGGGGTTTCACCCCTCTCTTACCTACACTCCCCCTTCCCTTGCTAAGGGAAGGGGGTCAGGGGGATAGGTTGCTAAACAATCTCCCAATTTGACCACACGGTCAAATAGCCAATATAATCCCCTTGTGCACAAAAAAAGAACCTTA
>MNYD01000088.1 GCA_001872925.1 Dehalococcoidia bacterium CG2_30_46_19
TGCTAAATGGGGCAAATACCTGAGGGCGCCGCAGATTTTCTTCAAGATTCTGGAGAAAGGCAAGGGGAAGCTAGTGCCACTAAAGGAAGTCGCCGAGGTGAAGCGTGGCTTTACTACTGGTGTTAATGAGTTCTTCTACTTGACTGAGGAGGAGATAAAGAGGAGAGGGATTGAGAAGGAATTCTGGATGCACCAGGATGAGGAGGGAAACTGGGTGCCGAACTATGTCATCAAAAGCCCTAGAGAATGTAAATCCATCGTGGTCAAACCTGAGGACTTGAAATATCGAGTCTTGATGATTCACAAGGATAAAAAGAATTTAAGAGGAACCAATGTCCTCAAATATATCCAGGAGGGTGAGAGCAAGGGCTACCACCTCCGCCCCACCTGTGCTTCAAGGGAGAGGTGGTATGAGCTTCCTCGAATAAGCGGAGAATTACTTTGCATGATGAGCCTAAACGATAGACATATCTTTTGGCTAAACCATGACAATTACATTGACGCCAGATTTTACGGAATATCATTGAAATCCAAGCAAAATGAGGATTCCACAGTTGGTTCCATTTTGAATTCGTCGTTTATTCCAATGCTAACAGAGCTTTACGGTAGAGTAAATCTCGGGCAAGGAGCGCTTGATGTAAAGGTTTATGAATATAAAACAGTGCCGATAATCCATCCTAATAAGGTTTCCAACTTGCAAGTGCAAAATCTTGCAGGAATCTTGAGTAAGTTATCTAATCGCTCGATTGGCTCAATTTTCTCTGAACTTGGCGCTTCTTCTCCCGAAGAAGTCTCCCTAGACAAAGTCAAGCCTGACCGCCGTGAGCTGGACAAGATTGTGATGGGGGAAATTCTGGGCTTAACCGATGAAGAGCAACTTGAGGTCTATCGAGCAGTGGTGGATTTAGTGAAATCCCGAATTGAGAAAGCCAAGAGCTTTGGCAAGAGGCAGAAAACAAAAGAAGGAATAGATATTGACCTTTTGGTGAAAATGGTGATGGACAAGCTTGGCGAGAATACCTTAGGGAAGTTTTATCGAGAGAAGATTTTGTCCCACAAGCCTTTGCGCAGTCGGAGCTTGCCTAGAGTTTCAGGCGAAGTTAAATTAGAGCAGGAGCTCTTTGGTTGGAGGCTTTCTTCAGGCAGGGAACACATAGACTGCGCTTCAGAGATGGAAGCCCGCTATCTCAAAGTTTGGCTGGAAGCTGGGCTGGAGAATGTCAATATCCCTAAAGACGAAGTTTACCTAAGCGAAATCGTCCCCGAGTTGGAAAACCTAAAGCAAAAGACAGACGATGTTTTCGGGGATTACCTTGGCTCCATCCTCGACTCCAGACTTTGCCAGCACCTCCTTCACCAACTCTGGCAAGAGGCTACGAAATGAATGCCTGTGGGCAAAACTGGGGATGGATTACAAGAATATTAAATGTAACTGCGTGTGGTGAAGAACCAATTCCCCTACTTGTAATGGAAACCGTTATCCATTATAATCAATATGACTATAATGACCATAGGGGATTAAGATGCTTAAGAAAATATCGGCACAGAAAGCCAGGCAAAGATTCGGTGAGCTGATGGATGAAGTTCGCCTCAGGGGGGATAGGTATATTGTGGAGAGGGGAAATAAGCCTATGGTAGCGGTGATACCTGTGGAAGAATATGTTGCCTGGGGAAAGGTCAGGGAAAAGCTTTACGAGAAAATTGAGTCGCTAAGGGAAAGAAATCGAAGTGTAGACGCGGAAGTGCTGGAGAGCGAAATCAGGGAGGCAGTAGAGGCAGCAAGGCAGACTTGACCAGAGAACATCCCCTATGCTCAAGATTGTTCTGGATACTAATGTGTTTGTCAGCGCACTGATAAATCCCCGTGGCAAACCAGCTCAAATCCTCAATTATGTCTTTGAAAGTAAGGTTCGCCTTTTTACTTCACCCTCTATTATTGAAGAGCTAGAGCGAGTTTTGAGCTACCCAAAGTTGGTGAAAAGACATGGGTTGGAGAAACAAGAATTAAAGAAATTTGTATCTGACCTGTTGAGCATTTTGTCGCTGGTTGAGGGAAAGAAGGCAATCGAGGTGATAGCGGAAGACCCTGCGGATAATAACTACTTATCCTGCGTTGTGGATGCAAAGGCAGATTTCATTGTCTCCGGAGATATACATTTGCTGAACTTAAGGGAATATGAAGGAATACAAATTATCACGCCAGCACAGTTCCTGGAAATGCTGGAAAAGGAGAAACCTTAATACACAAAACAAAGATTGGGATTATCGGCGGAAGTAAGCCTTATAACATAGAGACGAGAAATTGCCTTCTGCAAGGAAACCCTGGCAATACGGGCAAAGCTAGAAATGGATTATAAGAAGATTAAGTGCAACTGCGTGTGGTGAGAGATGCAACACCAAGCTATATGGTATACTGTCAGTAGCTTGTAGGTGATGTTATGAAGGAAATATTTCTGGAGATTCAGCTAGAACCCCTACCTGAGGGGGGATTCTTGGCTACCAGCGATGAACTGCCCGGGCTGGTAGCTCAAGGACGGACTGCCACAGAAACCCTGGAGATTGCCCAGGATGTGGCTCGCAAGCTCATTGAGTCCTACATTGAACATGGTGACAAGCTCCCGCCCAAGCTCCAAACTGCTGCTCCCGTGAGTGTCAAAGTCCGCATTCCAGTGAGCATATCCTGATGGGAAGGCTGGCTGGATTTAGTGCGGATGAAGTTATTCGTAAGTTGAGGCGGGCAGGCTTCGTCTTTGACCGCCAGGCAAAGGGAAGCCACGAAATATGGTGGAATCCTCAAACTCATGCTCGCACTACAGTGCCTCACCACCCTGGCGACTTACCCGAAGGAACACTGCGAGCTATCTTGCATCAGGCTGGATTAAGTATAGAAGAATTTTTACAGCTTTAGGAAATACCAACTGAGGGAAAACTAAATGCTTGAAGCAAAGCTGGGGATGGATTATAAGAAGATTACAATCCCGTGGGATTAACTCCTGGCCTTGACGTGTCTGGCAAAATCCTCAAAGGCCTCCTTTGTAGTGTACTTAAATTTATAATTTAGTTCCTTTTTTAGCTTTTCATTACTGGCAATCCACGGATAACGCACCATGTTTAAAGCAGGGCTTGGAAATTCTGACATAAACTTAATGCGCAAAAACCACATTATACTGTTGAACGGATAGAGGACGGATGGCGGTAATTTTAAAGGCCGGTTGCCGAGGATGTGCAGCATCTCGTCAAAAGTCATCGTGCCATCAGCAGCTAAATTGTATGCCCCTTCCTTCTTCTTCGACAGGAGCTGATAGATAATCTCTACAAGGTCATCTTCATGTATGAACTGAAATGGTGCAGTATCTGGTGGCAGTGGCACTATTTTCTTTTTAAGATGTCTGGCAAGTGGGTTATTAAATCCAGGGCCTACTACGAAACTTGGTCTTATAATAGTTAAGCATACATCAGGGTGGGTTTTCTTAAACTTTTTATAGATAAACTCCAGCTCCTTTTTGTTTTTGGAGTACGTGAAATCATCGTTTCCCCTCAGTGGAGAGCCCTCCGTCAACAAAGATGGGTTATCTTTATGAAACCCGTACGCAGCAGTAGAAGAACAACATAAAAGCTGTCCCACGCCAGCCCTGGCGCATGAATCCAGAAAGTTCTTTGTCCCATTGATATTAATGTCTTCCATCAAGGTCTTATTGTGTATGGGCGGCAAGATGTAAGCAGCATGGATAGCACAATCTATGCCTCTTATTAAGAGTAGTAGGGACATATCGTGCCTGACATCATGCTTTATAAACTCCAGTTTTTTCGAGGTATATGAAGGTGGTTTCATATCAATTCCGACAATGCTTTCCACCTCATCCTTCTGGGCAAACAGAGAGACAAGCTTGGAGCCAAAATAACCTGAGACACCGGTTATAAATATATTCTTCATAAATAGGGCCTTCTATCTCCGCTATCCGATAGCATCTGATACTACAATCCCGGCCAATCCATTACATTTATCTATAGTTAACCACAAAACTATTTATAATTTTGCTTGTTTTTTCAGGAATGTCAAATCCCCCTCAGTCCCCCTTTTCTAAAGGGAGTTCAACGCCCCCTTTAGAGGGATTTTTATACGAACTTATGTGGGATACTCTAATATCTAAAGAGAGGATATGCCTTGCTTACACTCTCTTCTTATCGGGAGCGGGCTTTCCCAGCCATTCCTCGTAAAAAGCGTCTATATCGGGGAGGAAATTGAATACCGGAGGACAGCCGGGGGGCGCCAGCTCAGTATCTAAAAGCGCAAGGCAGCCGGGACAGTAATATTCCCTTATTTCCTCCCATTCCGGGTCTGAATGCATGTAGGGTGGATATATCTCGTCGAGGCTTTCGTTGGTATCTCTCACTCTAACCCGGCACTTTGTCTTCCAGTTCTCCCGATAATCGCCGAATTCGTAGCCACAATCACACTTGACTATCCTCTTCCCTTCTTTTGACACAATGTATAAATGTTCATGGAGGGGCAGAAGGATTTTCTCCTTCCAGGAAACGCGTTTTTGCATAATCTCCATAACCTTTTCGAACCTATCGTTATCCTTTTCCTCAGATAATATCAGCCGCAACTCAAGCCACGGTAGCTTACCGTCTATCATCCTTTCGATGGTTTCAACATCATATTTATCATATTTTTTCATTTACTCCTCCTCTAATTTGAACCTGAAATCTTCGGGCAGATTCCAAAACTCCAGGAACTCCTTCCCCCATCTTTTAGATAATTGGATACTCTCGTTATACGACCGCTTGACAGGCTCGAGCAGATTACCATCCACTATCCTCTTCTTCTCCCTTTGATAAAACTCTTCAAAGGTCATTGAGTTATCTTCCCTTTCCTTGCGAAGCTGCTCCCTTCGCTTTTTGGTTTGTTCATAGTCAACCAACCACTCCCTCTTCGTCTCAGCGTATGCAGCCACAACTCCATAGACATTGTAGACGATGTCCTTTGTGAATATCGCATCCTTGAGGTCTTTCTTCACCAGGTCTACCTCACGCTCCAGCGGGTCGCCATATCCTGGAGCTCCTGATTCCCTCCAATGTACAAGGTCATAATTCTTAAGGCCTATGGGTATCATCATTCCTTCGGGTATCCTTGTTATCTTGCCCTTTATGAATCTCTCGAATTCTCCATGGGCTGGGTCTGGGTCTCCCAGTGGATATGGCTGCTTATTTTTGACCACCTCAGCCATATTTGTTTTTTCGGCGCGAAGGATATAAGAAGTTGCCTGTGGGTATCCTCCATGCATGCCGCCACAGCCAGCAAAAGTTAACCCTTCTGCGGCATTGAAGAATGTGACATTACGAGAGTTATGAATCATTGCCACTGTCTCAAAATTTGAGCCTCCCCTATATTTGCCGTGACCGGCAATGTTCGGCTTAAGCTGCCGTGAAAGATATGGGATGCCTCCCTGGATGACTTCCCACGTTTCTACATCTCCCAGGTTTCCCTCCGGATTCCACATCGCATATCCACTATTAAACCCGTCGGTGACAGCACTGGCGGCGTATCCCTGTCCAGATATCTCAAAGGTCGAAAGAGGCCAATATTGCCCGGCCAGAGGTCCTTTCTCGAAAAATCCACCACCTTGAGGGGCATCTGCAGTGAGAGCATATCCAGGCACAACCTCCTCTCTAAATCCTCTGCTGAAGAAACCGTAAGAAAGGCACCTCATCATGCTGGTATAAGCTGGTATCAGGAGGCCCCAGGGATTATTATAAGATAGGTAAGGGTCAATTGGATTGCACCAGGTCCCCGGGGGATAGTCCTTATCCACAGCCAGGTAAGCTCCATCGTTTACCTTATCACGATGTATAATGCACTGAGTCAGCAGAACCCACTGCCCCCCTTCCATCGCCCCTATCCCACAGTTGAACGAAAATCGTTTCGCGGCACTTGAGCCATCGAAAGAGAGCGATAAGCTGCCATCACCTTTAACTACAAGCTCTAGCGGCATATTCGACAATGCTGCTGTGGTTGCCTGTGGTTTCAACTGAATGGGCTCCGAGGTGTTACCCATAAATGATGAAGCTCTATACCTTCCGGGAACTAAAAGTTGCTTGATGCGGGCAATGAAGGCTCTCCTCCCATCCTCTATTGTCTCCCGAATGAATTTTTTGTAGTACTCTACCCCTTCATTTTTTATAAAATCGAGGGTCGCATCCCTTATCATCAGACATCCTGACAACCGGCACTTTTCATCCAGTTCCCAGAACATCGGAGTTCGCACAGACCTTCTGGCATTGAGCATATGGTCCTTCCATATCTCATCGTTGGAGCCTATCTTCAAACATGTATAATGGACGCCATCATCGAAGCGCTCAACAGTACATGTCAAATCGTGCCCCGGGACAACACCTCCAATGTCCACCTGATGAGTCACTCCCCCCACCCACCCAACGAGCTCATCTTCCCAGAAAATGGGAATGAGCGTCTGGACATCGCTGGTATGAACGTTTCCGCACAGGCAGTCATTGTTAAGGAAAATATCTCCGGGATTGATGCCAACTTCTTCTTCGTAGTTCTCCCTTATTATGAACTTTATCGCCTCGCTCATTGTGTGGACATGGACCATGATTCCAGTGGAGACGACAGCAGAATCTCCCTCCGGAGTGTACAGAGCAAAACAGAGCTCTCCAATCTCCTTCACGATTGGAGAGGCAGCTACGTGCAAGGCGGTCTCCCAGGCAGATTCGCTGGCCCCTCTCAGCCTGGCATAAGCTCTTTCATATCTAAACGGGTCCTTCGTCTTCAACTCCAATTTATCTATCCCGTAATACCTCCGCGTGTCTTTGAACAGCTGTTCGCTCTCTTGAATCATCTCCTTGAGAGTCTTTCCGTCCCAGCCTATTGGCTTTCTTTTTTTCATTTGTATTACCTCCTATTTAATTTTCAAGTGAAAGAGCCGGTATTGGTCCAGATACGTCTCTGAATTTGGAGGAAGCAATAGGGTCGTGACCGGCGATTCTATCACTGCAGGTCCCTTTACCCTGTTCCCGGGCTTTAGCAAATCCCACTCCCAGAGTGATGCCTCATGCCACTTCCCTTCCCAGTAGATATCCCTTTTGCCTTTCGCCGCTCCCTCGTCTGGCTTTTCTCCACAAAGGTCGAAGGAAGGAATCTCCGGTTTCACCACTGGCATGACACCAACTCCTATTAGCTTTGTGATAGCGTATCCAAGCTCGGGGCTCTTCGTGCCCCTTTTAAATATCTCCTCAAAGCGCTTGTCATACCTGCTTGTAATCTCTTTCATATCCTTCGCTTCCAGCGTATCAGAGGGCGAGTCAACCTCCAGGTCATCAAGCATTCCCATATATTGCAACCTGGTGGACGGTCTGAATTCTACCTCCTCGGGATTCATACCATCCCGCTCAAACTCTTTGCAAATCCTTCCTTTCAATTCCATATAGCCCGCTGTGCTGGACATAGCTACAATAGCATCGAAGCTCCCATCTGGCGGCAATATGAGGTCCAGGCTCTTTTCATACCGGTAAGCATAATCACCACATGCACATCCGAAGGCTGAGAAGGCGGCAGCCCAGGAAGGGACCAGGATATCCTGGAAGTTCATCCCCTTGGTAAAACCGGCGACTTGAAGAGGACCTCCTCCGCCGTAACATAACAGAACATAATTCTCGGGGCGATAGCCCATCCCCTCAACTATCCCGGTTAGAAAGCTCGCTTCATCCAGCTGAATCAGGTCGAGCATGCCCTTGGCGGTCTTATATGTATCCTTGCCCACCGGGTCGGCAAGCTGCTCCTTGACGGCTTTAAATGCCCTATCCTTGTTTAACGGTATATCACCTCCAAGGAAGTAATCGGGGTTAAGATATCCTAAAATAAGGGCACAATCGGTTGCCGTTACAGTTTGGACGTTGGCTTTCTCGTTGCAAACTCCGACGAGATATCCCGCGGAATCAGGCCCATATTCGAGCCGTTTAGTTATCTTATTGTATCTTAGATATGCACCAGTCCCAGCAGCCATTGACCTCAGACCAATCATTGGTATATTTAACAGGAAACCTCCCACAATGCTCTCCCACCTGGTAGGAACATATCTTTCCGATATAAGGGAGACATCAAGGGTCGTTCCGCCACCATCAACACCTATTACGTTTGCTATCCCTAATTTGTTTGCTAGATATGCGCCGCCAACAGCCCCTCCAATTGGTCCCGACATTAGAGTTGTGACTAACCTCTCATGCTCAGGAGAAACCGTACTACCATAGCAGGTTAAAACTCTAAACGGAGCTTTTGCCCCCTTCTCTCTAAAACTTTGCTGAACCCTACGCAATTGCTCTCTCGACGGTTCAGCAGCGTATTGCTCCACTATCATGGTGTTTAATCTTGGCGTCTCACCTCTGATAGGGGCAACATCGTAAGATATTACTACACGGACATCTTTGCCCTTTTCCTTGATGATATCCTCGGCAATTTCCCTTACTCTGCGCTCGTGGGTTGGGTCTCTATATGAGCTGAGAAGGCATACACAGATAACGTTGACACCCAAATCGAGTAATTCCTCCACCGCCTCTCTCACATCATCCTCGTAGAGGGGAATCAACTCCTCACCAATAAAGTTGACTCTCTCCCGAACTCCCCTTATCTTCTCTCGGGGAACGAGAGGCTCAGGATGTTTATGTTCTCGGGCATGTAGCCTTCCAGCATAGGGCAAACCCGCCCAGCATTGCATACCCCTTCCAAGCTGGTGAAGGTCTTCAAAGCCGGCAGTTGTTATTACCCCAATATTCTCATTCCCCTCCCTCTGGAGAAGCCTGTTGACCATTATGGTGCCGGAATAAATCGAAATACCGATATCCTTGATTGCCTCCTCAGAGTCAAGGTCCCAATAACCACAGGCGCTTCTTATGGCATTCAAAATTCCCTGTGATTCATCCCTCGGAGTGGTCACCGCCTTACCCACAGTGAATTCCCCCTCAGTATCCATGATTACTGCGTCAGTCATAGTTCCACCGGTATCTATTGCTACAGACTTAAGGATTCTCCCGCCTTCTTTCATGTCCCTAACCTCCTTATTTTCACCAGTGAATTCTACCCAGGATACACATAACCCGCAAGAGCCGAGGCGTAAAAATTACCCTGGCTCCTGGTCAATAAACGCACAAGTGAACGGGAGAAGCGGGTTCTATGAGCTGGAAGGATGAATGAGGTAGACCAGGTAAAAGCAACCAAGCCTTTCGCCATCTATCGCCTTTATACTACGAAATAAATGTAAGCCGTGAATGCCGCAGTAACAGCGATAAGAGACAAACAAATTGCCAGCATTATGCGATACTGCCGGTTAATCTTCTTCAGTGCTTCTCCAGTGGCTCTCATTGGCGCTCTTAGCTCAGTCCACTCCTCCTCAGGTATCGTTTCATCGTCGTCCACTTTCATTATCTTTCCCCTGAATTCTTCGAAAGGAGGAGGAGCCTCCATCGTCTTCCTAGTAGCAAAGTAAAGGACTATCCCGAT